>DASTYK010000010.1 GCA_035764935.1 Longimicrobiales bacterium
TGGGTGAGCTGCGCGCCGTCGTGGAGCTGTCGCCGCATGCGTGACGACGTGCGCGCGCTGGTCGCGCTGTCGGCAACGATCGCGCAGCAGGATCCGGAGCTGCTGGAAACGGCACTCGCGGAGGCCGGACAGCGTGCGACCGCGGAGCAGGTGGAGGAGACGCTGCTGCAGAGCTACCTGTTCGTCGGCTACCCGGCAGCGCTGCAGGCGATCGGACGCTGGCGCGAGATGAGCAGCCGCCCCGCGCCCGGTCCGACCGCGGGCAACTGGGCGGAATGGGCGGCACGGGGCGCCGAGGTGTGCAGCCAGGTCTACGGCGGTCAGTACGAGCGCCTGCGCGAGAACGTGCGTGCACTGCACCCGGACATGGAGCAGTGGATGGTGGTCGAGGGGTACGGCAAGGTCCTCGGCCGCCCCGGCCTGCCGCTCCCCACCCGCGAGCTGTGCATCGTCGCACTGCTCGCAGTGCAGCGCGCGCCGCAGCAGCTCTACTCGCACCTGCGCGGTGCGCTGCAGGTGGGTGCGTCCGGGGAGGATGTCGAAGAAGCGCTCGCGGTCGCGGGCGCGGTGAGTGGTGCGGAGCGTGCGGCGCTCGCATCCAGGGTCTGGCTGACGGTGCGTGCACGCAACGCGGGCGGAGAGTGAGCAGATGTTCGTCGACTATGTAGAGATCCACGTGGTGGCCGGCACCGGCGGCTCGGGTGCGGAGGCGTGGCGGCGTGAGACCTTCGTGCCCCTCGGCGGGCCGGCGGGCGGCGATGGTGGCCGCGGCGGCCATGTCCTCCTGCGCGCGGACGCACAGCTCGCGACGCTCCTCGATTTCCGCTACCACGAGCACTACCGGGCGGAGCGAGGCCAGCACGGGCAGGGCAAGAACCGGACGGGCAGGGACGGTGCCGACCTGACGTTGCGCGTGCCGATCGGGACCGTCATCCGCGACGTGGCCAGCGGTGAAATCCTCGGCGAGATGTTCGAGGACGGACAGGAGCTGGTTGTCGCCAAAGGGGGGCGCGGCGGGCGTGGCAATGCCGCGTTCGCAACGCCGACGAACCGCGCGCCGCGCAAGTGGGAGCCCGGCTGGGAAGGCGAGGAGCGGCGCATCGCGCTGGAGCTGAAGCTGATCGCGGACGTGGGGCTCGTCGGTCAGCCGAACGCAGGCAAGTCGACGCTGCTGGCCGCCGTTTCCGCCGCGACACCGAAGATCGCCGACTACCCGTTCACCACGCTGACACCGAACCTGGGTGTCGTGCAGCTGAGCGATCACCGCACGTTCGTGATCGCCGATATTCCGGGCATCATCGAGGGCGCACACGAGGGCAAGGGGCTCGGGCTGCGCTTCCTGCGCCACATCGAGCGGACGCGCACGCTCGCCTTCATGATCCCGCTCGACACGGAGGACGCGCAGCAGGAGTACGAGCTGCTGCGCAGCGAGCTGGCGTCGCATTCCGAGGAGCTTGCAGGCAAGCCGCACTGCGTCGTGCTCACCAAGGCCGACCTGCTGGGTCCGGACGACGAGCCGCCGCACATCGAGGCGCCGGATGCATGGGGGCAGTATGTGATCTCCAGCGTGAGCCGCCGCGGCCTGGACGAGCTGCTGGAAGCGCTGTGGGCACACGTGCAGGTCCAGGTCGAAGAGGAGACCGGTGTCGGCGACGCAGACGAGCCCTGGCGCCCCTGAGGCGCGCACCGCGCTGCTCGACGACGAGCTGCTGGCGCTGCTGCAGCTGCGCGCGCTGCCCGGCATCGGAGACATCCGCGGTGCCGCGCTGCTCGCACGACACGGCAGTGCACGCGCCGCACTCGAGGCCGCGCGAAGGGAGCGCGCGGCGCCGGTGGCCGCAGCCGGGTGGGTCGCGCGCGCGATCGAGACGATCGATGAGCTCGACCTCCACGTCATCGCATCCTGGGACGAGCGCTACCCCGCGCGCCTGAAGCAGCTGCACGATCCGCCGCTGGTCCTGTTCGCGCGCGGCCATCTCTCGCTGCTGGAGCGCACCACCGTCGCGATCGTCGGGACCCGGCGCGCGACGGAGCACGGGCTGGATGCCGCGCACGCGATGGCGGCCGGCATTGCACGCTTCGGTGTCACGGTGCTGAGCGGCATGGCGCTCGGCATCGATACCGCCGCCCACCGCGCGGCGCTGTCGGTGCGCGGTGCGACGGTCGGTGTGCTGGGCGCGGGCATCGACGTGCCGTATCCGCCATCCGGAGCGGACCTGCACGAGCAGGTGGCGCGGCGCGGCCTGCTGGTGAGCGAGTTCCTGCCGGGCACGCCGCCGGACCGACCGAACTTCGTGCGACGCAACCGGATCATCGCGGCGCTCGCACAGGCGGTGCTGATCATCGAGGCGCCGGCGAAGAGCGGCGCGCTCACCACGGTGGAGCACGCGCTCGACCTGAACCGCGATGTGCTCGCGGTGCCGGGACCGATCGGTCGGGCGAGCTGCGAGGGCACGAACCGGCTGCTCCGCGACGGCGCCGCCGTCGCGCTCGAGCCCGCGGACGTGCTCGACCAGATCGGCATGGGCGCCGCGGGCGCACGGCTGCGGGCGATGCGACCCGGCAGTGCACCCCGGGTGCGCGGCAGCCGCACGCTGCGCACGGAAGCCGTGAAGAACCGTGAGGCTCCGGTCGATCCGGTGCACGCCGCGCTCTGGCAGGCGCTGAGCTGGGATGAGTCCGTGCACGTGGACGTGGTCGCCAGCCAGGCAGGCGTGGATGCGCCCATTGCGGCTGCCGGGCTGCTGCAACTGGAGATGGACGGCCGGGCCGAGCGCGGCGCCGGCATGACGTTTCGACGTTTGGGCTGAGGGTCCGGTCCAGGATCGGGTGCGACCGGATAGCGGGCGTGCCGCCGCCGCACCGGGGTCGCACGCCGCGCCGCCAGCGGGGTAGCACCTGCGTGACCAGACTGGAACACCTCTACGTCCACGTGCCGTTCTGCGTGCGACGCTGCAGCTACTGCGACTTTGCTGTCACCGTTGCGAGCGATCCGCCGGTGGACGCGTGGCTCGATGCCGTGATGCGCGAGCTGGACGGCGTCATGCGCGCGCAGGGGCTGGAGCGCCTGCGGCTCGAGACCGTCTACATCGGTGGCGGCACGCCGTCGCTGCTCGGACAGGGCGCACTGGGCGCGTTCGCCGAGCGGCTGGCCGCGCGCGCGGAGCTGGCAGCCGACGTCGAATGGACGGCGGAGGCGAATCCGGAGAGCCTGACCGCGGCGCTGGCGGCCGACTGGCGTGCGGCGGGCGTCAACCGGATCAGCCTGGGCGTGCAGACGTTCCACGAACCGACGCTCCGCTGGATGGGCAGGATGCACGGCCCGGCCGGCGCCGTGGCCGCGGTCGAGGCCGCGCGCCGGGGCGGGCTGTCCAACTTCAGCGTGGACCTGATCTTCGGGCTGCCGGAGCGGATGAGGCGCGACTGGGCCGACGACCTGGAGCGCGCGATCGGCCTGGAGCCCGCGCACGTGTCGCTGTACGGGCTTACGGCCGAGCAGGAGACGCCGCTCGGGCGCTGGGTGCGCGAGGGGCGGGAGCGCCTGGCGGACGAGGACCGCTACGCCGACGAGTACCTGCTGGCCGTGGACCGGCTCGGTGGTGCGGGCTTCGAGCACTACGAGGTGTCGAACTTCGCACGCCCGGGGCTCCGCAGCCGCCACAACAGCGCGTACTGGAGCGGCGCGTCGTGGATC
>DASTYK010000011.1 GCA_035764935.1 Longimicrobiales bacterium
TCAACAACGTGTTCCTCTCGCGACTGCCGAACATGGCGTCGATCACCGTGGACGGCGTGCAACTCAGCCCCGCCGTCGAGCGTCTGCCGGTGGCGTACGATGCTGCGACACCGGGCATGCTCGAGACGCTGCGCATGACACTCCTGCGCGGCCGCGACATCGCCGACACGGATCGCGCCGATGCGCCGACCGTCGCCGTCGTCAATGAAACGTTCGTGCTGCGGTTCCTGCCGGACGCCGACGCAATCGGCCGCCGCTTCTCGTTCGGTTCCGTTCAGTCGGAGGACGACTGGATTACGATCGTCGGCGTGGTGCGCGATGCGCGCCGCTCCGGACCCACGGAGGAAGTCCGGCCATACGTGTTCCTCCCGTTCCAGCAGATGTCGCAACGACGCATGAGCGTACTGGTGCGCACGGCATCCGACCCGGTCGCGATCATGCCGCAGCTGCGCTCAGTGGTCCGCGACATCGATCCGAACGTCCCCGTCGTCGACCTGCGCCTGCTCCAGGAGGACGTCGACGCCGCACTGTCGACGAGGCGCTTCCTGATGCTGCTCATCACCGGATTCGGCGTCGCCGCCCTCGTCCTCGCCGCCGTCGGTGTCTACGGTGTGATGGCGTACATCGTCGGCCGCCGCACGCGCGAGATCGGCGTACGGATGGCGCTGGGCGCAGCACCGCGCGTAGTTCAGCGCGAGGTCGTGCTGCGCGCGATGATGCAGGCGGGCGCGGGCGTCGCACTCGGCCTCGGCGTGACGCTCCTGCTGGCCGACGTGCTGCGCGCGCAGGTGTTCCGGCTGAGCCCGACGGACCCGGCTACCCTCGGCGCGGTCGCGGTTCTGCTGCTCGGGTTGGCGGCGGTGTCGAGCTGGTTGCCGGCGCGGCGGGCGGCGCGGGTGGATCCGCTGGTGGCGTTGCGGAGTGAGTAGGGGGGCGCAGAAACCGAAGGACAGGGCCGCTTGGGATCCTCGATCGTCGCGTTTCGGTGAGCGCCATCGCCGATGATGCTGTAGACGAAATCGGCACCCGTGCGGTTCGCCACGAGCTGTCATATTTCCCCGGTGCGTCTATCATGACTTCGCAGGGACCGTCGCCACCTTCTATCATAGTTCGAATTCGTCGCGCTTCGCGTGCCGATCTGTGCTTCCCTATTCACCCGTGTCCGCGCCCGCGGCTGAGCAGCGCGGCGACCGCCGATAGCAGATCCTGGGGTGTGAACGGCTTGGGGAGGAAGACGATGCCGAGGTCACTCACCCGCTCCCCGATGTCCGCTTCCGTGAAGCCGGAGAGGAGCAAGACGCGGGTGTCCGGCGCTTCGCGTAGTAGGGACTCCGCCAGTTGGTCGCCCTGCATGTCGGGCAACCCGACGTCCGCGATGATCAGATCGACAGCCCGGGCGTGGAACTGGCGGGTGCCTTCCACTGCGTCCGCGGCCTCGAGCACCCGGTAGCCCGCGCGCTCCAGCACCCTCCGGATCAGCTTCCTGATCGCTTCTTCGTCCTCCACGATCAGCACCGTTTCGCCTGCCGCGTCGGTGGATGCCGGAGGAGCCTGCGGTTCCGGTTCATCGACCGCGCTCGCGACCATGGGCAGCCACACGGTGAACACCGACCCGTCACCGGGCCGACTGTCCACGTGGATCGCTCCATGGTTCTGAATCACGATGCCGTGAACCACGGCGAGGCCGAGCCCGGTGCCGCGTCCGTGCCCCTTGGTAGTGAAGAACGGCTCGAACAGGCGTTGCCTGACCTCGTCCGTCATCCCGGTTCCGGTGTCGCCGACCTGCAGGGTCGCGTACGAGCCAGGGTCCAGCCCCAGTCGCTCGGCAAGCTCACCGACGACTCGTTCGGCACGCGTACGCAGCGTGAGCGTTCCGCCGTCGGGCATCGCATCGCGGGCATTGACCGCGAGGTTCATCAGCACCTGCTGGATCTGACCCCGGTCGACCCGCACGATCAAGGGAGCGCGCTCGAGTTCCTTCTCGACCCGGATCCGCTGACCCAGCAACCGCACCAGCATGCCCAGAGTCTCCTCGACGATCGTGTTCAGGTCGATCGCACGCGGAGCTGGGACTTCCTTCCGACTGAACGATAGAAGCTGCCGGGTGAGAGCCGACGAGTGCTCGCATGCGCGCCGGATGTCCTGAACCAGCGCGAGGGCCTCCTCATCATCCACCAAATCCTCGAGGAGGGCAGCGCTACCAACGATGACCGTGAGGAGGTTGTTGAAGTCGTGCGCGACGCCGCTGGCCAGCCGCCCCAGCGCGTCGAGCTTCTGCGCTTGGCGGAGCTGCCCGACCAGTTCTTCGCGTTCCGCCTCCCTCTCCGCGACAACGCGCAGGCGCTCGATCCACCACCGCACCCGCGTTCTCCTGAATTCCGGGGGCTCCGGCGGGGCCCGCATCAGGAGTTCCGGCGGTTCGTAGTACGGATTGTCGTAGTCGCGGTCGCCGATCACGACCAGAGGGTGGCTTCGTAGAACGTCGTGAATGATGGCGTCGTCGAAACGCTCGCGGTTGTAGAAGCAGCTCACCACCATCCGCCGCCCTTCGAGAAATTCGTTGAGGCGGATTTCGTAGGGAATGAGATCGTGTTCCTCGCTCGCGGAAACGGCCCAGCTCATCTCGCCCGCGTAGCGCAACCCGCTGAAGCGGTCTCGAAGCGCCTCACGCTCCTTGCGGTCCAGGTACTCCAGCATCGCATCAGCCGAGAAGTGCCCGCCCCGGAGATAGACGTCGCGGTCGCTCAGAAGGTGCAGGGCACCCCGATCGCGCTCCGCCCGTACGTCGAATCCCTGGGCCGCCAGCTCGGCGAGCAGGCGGTCGATCCCGGGCTCGCTCGCGACATAGAGACAGCGTTCGCCTCGAGCGAAGCCGGGGCCGAGAAATGTGGCGGCGGTCGTGAAGCGCTCCCGATCGTGCTGATAGATCGGGCACACGTGGCTGCCGTGAGGGAGCCGCTTGAGGGCGTCGAGCTTGCTCATCGGGTCTTTCGGTACGGTGACGACGGCGCACGCGATAGACCGAAGATACCGGAGCGGGAACAAGGATGACAGGATGCCGCAGCCGCGCCTCGGAGCACACGCGATGGGGCTAGCATGGCTGGAACCTTCTGCGTCCGCCGCATCGTCTCGGTGAGCGGCAGAGGGCCGATTGAAGTGCCTTCAAAGGGCAGAATGCCATCACGCCAAGGAGCTGGCGTATGGCCGTTACCGCTGCAGGAGCCAGCGTCCGGCTGTGGCAGCTTCCTCGGCTGCTATCGTCAAACGCAGCAGCTCAAGATCGGCGCCATGCCTGACAGAAACGGAAACTCGCTCGGTGCTGAACCTTCTCAGGACCATGAGCGCATAGATGGCCTCGCACTGCGCAAGTGACACGCCAGACTTTGCCTGCAGGTAGGCGGAATGGCCGTTCTCATCCGAACAAGCACATCATCTACAGGCTCGACACCTTCGCATCCGACCCATGCTATCGGCGCAGTGAGCCCGTGCGGCGGGTGAGAGTCCTGCTCTGCGAGCATGTGGACCGCAAGGCGCGCAGCGACTCGAGCCTGAAAGTGTGCACCAACTCCCGTGGCGGCGCCGCCAGCGGGCATTGTCTTGGGCATAGCCTCACCGAACGGAGAAACGATGTTTCATGACGTGAAGGTCGGCCGTTCTGCATCGTTGTGCGACATGCAGAACCGCGACGGTGCGCGCAGGCACTGTCCTGTCAGTCGGCAGCCGGAAGAGTCAGGACCGGGAGCGGCATCGAATGGTGCTGCTCCCGTGTCGTTTCAGCGTGCGCGGCGTATGGACGGTACGCACTCAATTCAACAGCGCGTCCACGGCTTGGAGCAGTGCGGGAGGTGAGAACGGCTTTTCGAGGAACTCGCCTTCCGGCAGGTCCACGTCCTCGCCGGAATATCCTGACACGAACAGGATCGGGACCTCGCACCCGCTCTCACGCAGCCGATCGGCCAGCTCGAGTCCGTCCATGCCGCGCATTATCACGTCGGTGATGACGAGGTCGATGTTGGCGGCGCGCTCCTGGACGATTTGGAGCGCCGCCTCGCCATTCGCAGCCTCGAGCACGCTCCAGCCGCGCAACTGGAGGATGCGCACTGTCAGGCGGCGCACGGCGTTCTCATCGTCGACGACGAGTGCCGTCCCCGTGACACTGAGATGTGCCCGCGAGGACCTATCGCTCGATCTGGCATCCGCAACGCCATCGGCCGCCGGAAGGTAGATTCGAAAGGTCGTGCCGCGACCCCGGTCGCTCTGGAGCATGATATGGCCACCGACCTGGCGGACGATCCCCCACACCGTGCTCAGGCCGAGGCCGGTCCCCTTGCCGCGCTCCTTCGTGGTGAAGAACGGCTCGAAGATGCGCTGGTGCAGCTCGGGAGGGATGCCGGGGCCGGTGTCTTCGACCGACAACAGCACCCACCGGCCCGGCCCCACCTCGCCGGTCGCGGACCTGAAAGGGTGAGCCAGCTCCGCCGGCTCGACGGTGATCCGGATGCGACCCTGTCCGTTCATCGCGTCGGACGCATTGATCACGAGGTTTGTGATCACCTGCTCGAGCTGCGTCGGGTCGGCCAGCACGGCTGGCGTGCGGCGGAAGGACGTCTCGATCACGACGTCGCTGGGGACGAGCCGCTCCAGCATCCGCCGGAGGTCCCTGATCACACCCGCGGTGTCGATCAGACCCGGTCGTGCACTGTTGCTGCGGCTGAACGTCAGCAGCTGACGGGTGAGGGCATGCCCCCGCGCGACGGCCCTCTCGATCTCGTCTAGGTCCTGTGCGGCTGCCTCGTCAGTGATCTGCTCGCGCGCAAGGCTGGCAAAGCCGCCGATACTGGTGAGCAGATTGTTGAAGTCGTGCGCCGCACCACCTGCGAGCCGTCCTACCGCCTCGAGTCGCTGGGCATGCTGGAGCTGCTCCTCGGCGCGACGCTGCTGGGAGATATCGGTCAGCGTGACAGCACGCTTGCGCGATCCGTCGACCACGTCTTCGACACCGAACCGCACGAAGACCCAGATTTCGCTCTCGTCGCGAGCATTGCGGTCGAGCCGCGCCTCCATCACCGTTGCGCCCGGACCGTCGGCGCCGCGCGTCCACAGCGTGCGTGCGCGATCGCGATAGGCTGGAGAGAGCGCATCCCACCATGTTCTGTCGGCCCATTCCTGTTCGCGACGACCTGTGAGTCGCCCCCATTCCGGGTTGACCGCGTGCACGCGCCCGTCAGTACCGCAGTCGGCGATGCCGACGGGCGCGAGTGCGCGCAGACGTGACAGGCGCTGCTCGGTTTGCCGCGTCCGATGCTCGGACGACCCGAGCGCGCGGCGGCTCCACACGGCCGCCGCCACGCTGATCAGCAGAAGCAGCGCCCAGCCGACCATTTGCATCGCGTATGCGCGCTGTTCGTCGCGCATCGCGCGGCTCACGTCATCGCGAATGGCGTTCTCCAGCGCTGCTGCCGCCTGGTCCGCCTCAGAGAATCCGACACGCACGGCAATGTTGTCGGGCTCTGTCGTAGCGAGCTCGCTGCGGAACGCGTCGAGCGCCGCACGATAGGTCGAGAGTCTGCCCAGGAGTTCGGGGTCGGCTGGTGGAGCGCCGTCGAACCGCGCGATTCCGCTGCGTCCACCTACCCAGTTGAGCAGAGCGTACTCGGCGGCACGCACCTCGGCGAGAGGAGAGGCCTGCGCGAATGTCGCATCGCCGGCAGCCTGCCGCTCATGGATCAGGTAGGCATTCAGCAGCCGTCGGTGGCTCTCCGCCGCGTTGTCGAGTGCAACAACGGTCTGCTCCAGGAGGTCGCGGCTGTTGGAGTGAACACTCTCGAGGAGCAGGACGGACGCGGTGCCCAGGAGGACCAGGGCGATGGTCGGCGACCACGGTCGCAACGCAACGAGAGACCTGCGACTCATCGACACGTTCCCGCTGTTGAATCATCTGCACGCGCAGCGGCCGCGCACACCTCTGCGCGCGTGAAGCCGAACTCGGCCACCAGCGCCTGATGCGTGTCACTGCCAACGAAGCCTGCCAGCACTGCATCGAAAGCTGCCGCCAGCGACCGGTCCGTCGGCCGGAACGCGAGGGCTGCACACCCGGGATCCGCCATCAGCGCCGGTGGTACCGTGTCTCGTACCGCAAGGGCAGTGTCGCGCGACGCGATGAGCCGTGCAGTAGGTGCCGAGATGGCGAGCGCCAGTGCATCACCCGACTTCACCGCTGCCACCGCCGTCGATGCATCCGGGGCAGCGAGAAGTCGCGGCCCTGCTGCATCGCCGATCGCCGGATGGCGCACTTCATGACCGTCCTCCACGAAAGTCGTGCCTTCCGCGGCGTTCGTACGCGCCGCATGCAGTGCGTGCTCCTCCACGCTGCCGCGGATCACCGCGACGGTGCACGCATCACACTCGAACGGTCGCTCGAGCGCAGTGGCACGACGAACGACGAGTGAAGAATGGAGGCATGCGGTTGGGAGCGAGAACCGCACGAGGCGGCCGCGTGCCTCCGTGATGAACAGGCCGGACGCGATGACGTCGATGCGCCCACGCTCCAGGGCCGGCATCAGGTTGTCGAACTGGAGTGGGAACCACTGGAGCGAATCGATCTCGAGCGCGGCAGCAACGTAGCGCATCACGGACGGTGCCTCGCCGCGAACCTCGCCTGTT
>DASTYK010000012.1 GCA_035764935.1 Longimicrobiales bacterium
TGGGCGAGCAACAGGGAGATCCTGCTGTCCTGCTCGGTCGCACTGCCGTGCCAGGAGCGGTACACGCTGGAGAAATAGAACCTCTCCTCGATCGGCCGCTCCGCACCCGACTTCGCGATGAGCAGCACGTCACCCGCGCGATCACCGTGGGGGCCCGTGGCCAGTGCGCTCATGCGACGCTCGAAATCCAGCAGGTCGGGCCGCGGGTTCGCCGCGAGCCACGCGGACATGTCGACCAGCCCCTCGCCGTTCCACACCCGGAAGGGTGCCGCCCCGCCGCCGGTGCTGCGCCCGTCCCTGGCCAGGATCAGGTCGAGACTGCCCTGCAGTGCGGGAACCCCCGCGCCGGTGCGGTTCGCCGCATCGAACGCGCTCACGACCGGGAGCACGTCCTCGGCCAGGCGCGGCGGTCGATTCCAGTCGCAGACATCGTCTTCTGCGCTGCACGTGGACCTGTCCGCCAGGTACACGTATGCGAACGCGCCCTGGTACGCGACCACCGCCTGGTAGTTTCGCTCGTCTTCGTCCAACTCCAGCTCGGGCGCACGCACCCGGAAACCGGCCTGCTCCAGCACCGCCGTCGGTTCGTCCTGCTCGCCGACACCGAGCGCATGCGGGTCGTCCGCGAGAACCGGAGTGTGGCCATGGTCCGAGACGAACAGCACGAACGTGTCATCCATGGCGCCCGCATTCCGGTACGCTTCGATCACCCGTGAAACAGCACTGTCGACTACCGCAGCGATGTACGCACGCTGCGTGTCGATCGGGTCGGCCGAGATGTGCGTGTACAGATCGATACCGGGAAGGTAGACGACCTGCAGGTCCGCAGGGCCGTGGTCCCCCATGGCCTCCACGAGGTTGTCGACCGCGGTCAGGTCGAGCTCGCGATAGGCCTCCTGCGGGACGCTCTCGTCGTCTTCCGTGATTCCGCGCGCCACCGCGCCGACCAGGTCGTCCAGTGCGTCGGCTGCCGGAACGACCAGCAGGTCCGCACCACGGTGAAACTGAGACAGCGATACGTACGAGCGGACGTCCGCCAGCTCGTAGACCGTGCGCGGGACGAGCACGCTGCCCAGCAGGTCGTCCGTGTAGCTCGCGAGCGCGTCGGCCGTGCCTTCCACGCTCACCGGGGCCGGCGCATAGAGGCGCATCGCGTCGCGGACGAACCATTCGTTGCCCGGAACGCCCGTCATGCCGGCGGGGTGCCCCGTGAACACCGCCGACCAGGCAGCCAGCGTCGTGGACGGGAGGATGCTCAGCGCGCCGGGCACCGCGTAGCCGCGCGGAAACACGTGTCGGGTTGCAGCCGGGTCGCCTGCCGGCCCCGCCACTCCGGGCCCTGCCGCCGCGCGGTCGTCCGGTGCGCCGAGCAGAGCGCGAATCGCAGGTGAGCGACCCGCCTCGATGCTCGACAGCAGCTCGTCCTCGCCCACTCCATCCAGCGCGAACACGAGCACACGAGGACCGCCCCGCGGCGGACGGATCGGATCACGCAGCTGGAGCTCACCCCCACTCGCAACAAGCCCGAGCAGCTCCGCAACGCGCGGGCGCATGAACAGCCCCACGATGATCAGGGCAGCGGCTGCGGCGGCTCCGGCCACCCACCAGCGCCGGCTCACGCGGACTGGTCCTGCTTGCCCGGTGTTCTCAACGCAGGATCCTTGCGGAATTTAAGCATAGTTTGATCGCATTGTGCATGTAATTGTGTACTGTCGGCGGCTCGACTCATCCCATTCGCCCCGAATCCTGTCCGCTTTGTCCCCGACCGCGCGTTCCCCAACGGCTGGACAGATCCCGATGGGAGGGGGCTGTCCCGTTCTTACCGCCATCAAACCGGAGTAGACCATGAGGAAGAGCAAGGCCGGCTGGCTTGCGGCAGCGCTGCTCGCCCTCGCATTCGTGCCGCTGGAGACGTCGGCACAGGAGCGAGGGACAGTAGCGGGCACCGTGACCGATCAGTCGACGAACGCGCCGCTGGCGGGCGTTCAGATCTCGATCACGGGGACGCAGCTCGGAACGATCACCAACAACGACGGCCGCTTTGTCCTCGTGAACGTGCCGGCGGGCTCTCGCGAGGTGCGTGCCACGTCGATCGGGTACTCGGCCGGGCTGGAAACGGTGGACGTTCGCCCGGGTGAGACCACGACGGTGAACTTCACGCTGCCGACGTCGGCGGTCGCGCTGGAGGAGATCGTGGTCACGGGCACGGTCGGCGCGGTGCAGCGTCGTGAGCAGCCGGCCGTGGTGGCGACGATCAATGCGGCGCAGCAGACGGAGCGCGGCACGTCGACCAACGTGACGGACCTGCTGACGGCGCGCGTGCCGGGCGTGCAGGTGACGTCGTCGTCGGGAACGACCGGCACGGCGCAGCAGATCCGCATTCGCGGTGCGTCGTCGATCACGCTGTCGAATGAGCCGCTCGTGTTCATCGACGGCATCCGGGCTTCGAACCGTACGATCACGGATATCGACGTCGGCGGGCAGGGCGTCAGCCAGCTCTTCGACATCAATCCCGAGGACATCGAGAGCATCGAAGTCGTGAAGGGGCCGGCGGCCGCGACG
>DASTYK010000013.1 GCA_035764935.1 Longimicrobiales bacterium
GGCCGCGGCGGCCCCCGTCCTCACCCCTGGGCAGCACTACCCAAAGGCTGCGCCAGCTCCCGCAACCGTCCCTCCACCCGCTTCGCATACCCGTGCGCCCGTGCCGCGACAAACATGTCGTACGACTCCCGCAGCGCAGCCAGCGCCAGCGCCCGCCGCCCCTGCTCCTCCCGGATCAGCGACAGCTCTTCCAGCACGTCCGCCCGTTCCAGCGTGAGTTGCTCAGCGATTGCCGCCTCCAGTGCAAGAAGGGCGAGGTGCTCCGCCCGCTCCAGGTTGCCCCGCAGTCGCGCAAGCGCCGCGCGCCGGCGCACGATGTGGCAGCGCGTGCCCGGGTAGCCGTCTCCGGGAATGAGCGCTTCCGCCTCGTCCAGCGCCTGCTCCGCATGTTCGAGGTCTCCGAGATGCAAGAGGGGCCGCGCGCGGTTCGCCTGTACGGACGCGATCAGCACGCGGTCGCCCAGGCGTTCCGCGAGTTCCAGCGCGCGCTCGAGGTACAGGCTCGCTTCCATGCATGTCTCGAGATCGCTGCATACCATCCCGAGGTGCATGTACGCCACGAGAGCGCCGCGAGCAT
This sequence comes from Longimicrobiales bacterium, assembly GCA_035764935.1. Lineage (NCBI taxonomy): Bacteria > Pseudomonadati > Gemmatimonadota > Longimicrobiia > Longimicrobiales > Longimicrobiales bacterium. The sequence goes on from DASTYK010000013.1 coordinate 578, forward strand.
CACCCGTGCGCAGCGCTGCGGCAATACTCTCCAGGTACAGCTCACGGGCCCTGTCGAACTCGCCTTCCATGTTGCGAATGATGCCGATGTTCTGTGCGGCGAGCGCGATGAGCTCGTCGTCACCGACGTCGCGGGCGAGCTCGAGCGCCTGTTCATAGAGCAGCGCAGCGCCCGCGAGGTCCTGCTGGACATGGCGGATCGTTGCGGTCGTGTTGAGCGCACGTGCAGCGTCCCGCGTGTGCCCGCAACAGTGCGCAATCTGGTAGCTCAGCTCGGAGAGGTCCTCGGCGAGGTCCAGCATTCCCGCCTGCCGGCAGGCGCGTGCCTGACCACGCAACGCAATGACAGCATCCGCGATGGAGCCGAGCTGCAGCGCCGTGCGGTAAATGTCCGCGTACGCGAACGCAGCGGAATCCCAGTCGGCGGTTCCCTCGATGTGGGCCGCCCGGTCGAACTGCCCCTGCAGTGATGCCGCGGTTTCTGCACTCGCGATCATCGTCAGTTGCTCAGGATGACGAATCCGCTGACCAGCGGCATTCCGGACGGCGCCAGCCCCGCCTCGCGCACCCGCGACCGCAGCTCACCCGCCTCGATACGGGCGCGCGCGATACCGTTCTCGACAACTGCCGGCCTGGGGCCCCGCTCCGTGACCACGAAGTAGTCGTCGGTGTCCGGGCGGTCACCACAGTAGTCGACGGCGAAGCCCACATCGAACGCGGGCATCGCATCCTCGTCCGGCAGCGTCACCTGGATTCCGTGGAGTCGAGGATGGGGGTGGATCAGAACGGTGGTCGAATCGCTGAACGCGTCAGAGCCGAACTCGACCCACGCATACTCGGCGTCGACGCGCCCACCGTCCGGTCCCACTCGCTGGTTCACCGCGGCCCGACTGCGGTTGCAGGGAACTGCACGATTGAGGTCTGAGATCCAGTTTCCCGCACATGCTGACATCACCATGACAGTCGCAACAGCAGTGAGCCTGCGTGGCACGCGCATTACGACCTCCGTTGTTTCGAAGTTGGACCGTACTAGGAAACCTGGACTGCGCCGCGCCGCCCGGTTGGCGGCTGCGTCGAGCTGTCGGTCATGGTCGAGGGAGGAGCGTCGTCGCCCGGAAGGATGGCGGTGCCGTCGTCGTCGACAGGAGTGCCCGCCAGGAGGGGCTCGAGCGGAAGTCGCAGCACGAAACGTGAGCCGGTGCCGGGCTCACTCTCGACATGCAGAAATCCGCCCAGGAGTGAGGCGAGGTTTGCGCAGATCGGCAGACCGAGACCGGTTCCAACCGAGCCCTTGATCTGCTCGAATTCGCGGAATACCCGGGCCTGGTCGTCGGGGGCGATTCCGGGCCCGGTGTCGAACACGGCCAGCTCGACGAAATCGGAATCGGCTGCGCATTCGAGCCCGATCCGGCCGCTCTTCGTGAACTTCACCGCATTGCCGAGCAGGTTGACCAGGATCTGCCGCAGCCGACGACCGTCCGTAACGAGAGTCAGGTCGCAGTTCTGCGGCTCCACCAGCTCCAGGCCCTTCTCCTCGGCCTGGGGCCGGACGCTCAGCAGCGCGTCGTCGACGATCCTGCGCAGGTCCGTCGGCTTCATATCGATTTCGACGCGGTTCGCCTGCAGCTTCGCGAAATCGAGCAGGTCGTTCAGCAGGCTCAGCAGGTTCTCCGCCGCGCGTGCGGAGTTCTCGATGAAGCGACGCGCGCGTTCCGGCAGCTCGCCGGCGAGCCCTTCGAGCATCAGCTCGCTGTAGCCCTTGATCGCGCCGACCGGCGTGCGCAGGTCGTGCGACACCGCGTTGTAGAACCGCTCCTTGGCGCTCGTCGCTTCGCCGAGCTGCGCATACGCCTGCGCCAACTCGCTCGAGCGCTGCTCCACGCGCTCGTGCAGCCGGGCGTTGCCGATCGCCACCGCAGCATGCGTTGCGACGCTGATGCCGAGCCGCACGTCGCGCGCGGTCACCTCGTACGGGCGGCGGTAGCCGACGACGAGCGCGCCGAACGTGTCGCCAAACAGCGTCAGCGGGATACCCAGTCCCACGACCATGCCCTGCTGCACGTGCAGCGGGAACTCTGCGGGGTCCAGGTTGGCGTCGGCACCGCCTATACGCAGCGGCTTCGATGCTTCGACGATGCGCGCCGCCAGCTCGTCCGTGCCTGCCTGCTCACCGTGCAGGCCGATCGATGCGACCAGCTCGACCGTGTCGTTCTTGACGGTGCTCACCGTCGCGTAATGCGCACCGAGCAGTGTGCGCGCAAAACGCGCGACCAGCGCAAGCACTTCGTCCGGGTCCAGCGAACGATTCGTCGCGAGCCCGAGCGTGTGCATCGCCTCGCTCTCCTCCGCACGCTGGCGCAGCAGCTCGCACTCCGCTCGCAGCTTCTGCTGCGACTGCTCCCGCTGCTCCATGCGCGCCAGCGCTCCCGCCAGCCGCCGCCAGGGCTCCGGATCCTCGCCGAACGAGCCGCTCTCCCCGATCAGCACCGCGGTCGCTGAATCCTCACCGACCCGGTAGGGGATCAGCAGCACGTCCGTGTCCGGGAAGCTCGACGCGTCCGTCGGAAACTGTGAGCGCAGCCCGAAGACTTCCGGACGGAGCAGGTGCGCCGCCGTGTCAGTCAGTTCCGCACTCAGCGCGGTTCCGGGCGGAATCAGGATCGTGGGCTGCTGCGAGCTGTCGATCCTGACGACCGCGTGCAGCGGCGGCTGGAGCGTATGCGACAGGACACCATACGCCGCCGTGGAGGAATCGCTCTCGTGTATTCCGAGCACCGCAGCGGTGACATCCATAGGGAGACCGTCCGGTGGCAGAAGGAGGCATCCCTAAGATGTTGACCAAGTTGCGACCGCGCCAGCACTTTGGGCCCCTCGGAGACACCCGGTGTCCCACCGCTGCCCCGGAGCACATGCGCCGGCGGCTGCGAGCGAACCGCCCGGTACATACCAAAACCCCGCACACCAGGAACTCGCGACAGATGCAACTCCTTACCGGCACCAGCGGCTTCGGCTACAAGGAATGGAAGGGCAGCTTCTATCCCGCCGACCTGCCCGCCAGCAGCTTCCTGTCCTGGTACGCCGAGCGCTTCCCGGCCGTGGAAATCAACAACACGTTCTACCGGATGCCGGTCCCCGACCAGCTGACGGCCTGGCGTGCGGAGGTGCCACCGGAGTTCCGCTTCATTCTCAAGGCGCCCCGGCAGATCACACACATCAAGCGGTTGAAGGAAGTCGACCAGCCCGTCGCGCGACTGCTCGAGGTGAGCGAAGCACTGGGCGAGGCGCGCGGCCCGCTGCTGTTCCAGCTCCCGCCCAACATGAAGAAGGATGTGGACCGGCTGCGCGGGCTGCTGAAGCTGCTGCCCCAGGACGTGCGCGCGGCGGTGGAGTTCCGCAATGACACGTGGTACGACGATGAAGTCTATGCGACGCTGGGCGAGCACCGTGCGTCGCTCTGCATCACGCACACGGAGGAGGGAGACTCACCGTTCGCAGCGACGGCGTCGTGGGGCTATCTGCGACTTCGTGGAGTGCAGTACGCGGACGACGAGCTGAAGACCTGGGTCGATCGTATCCGCGCCACGGACTGGACCGACGTGCTCGTGTTCTTCAAGCATGAGGACGAGGCCACGGGGCCCCGCCTGGCCGCCCGCTTCCGCGAGCTGTTCGAGGCAGGCTGATCGACGATGCCGCTTCCGCGAGCCATTCGAGCCCGTCTGATCGACGACGCGGGCCCGTATCGCGAGCTGATCAGCCAGCCCGATCGAAGACGCCCGCCTCCGCCAGCGCTTCGAGCCCGTCTAGCCGGCGACGTCCTTCATCCACGCGCTCACCGCATCCGCGATCTCCTCGATCACGGCAGCATCGTCGCGGCCGCTCTTCTTCCGCACGTGGAAGCCGTGATCGCCGTCCTCGACCACGTGCAGCGAGGCGCGTGCGCCGAGTCCATCGATGACACCCCGCATCAACGCGAGGTCGGCCAGGCTGTCGCGCGTTCCCTGCACGAAGAGCATCGGCTGCGCGACCGCTGCCAGGTGCTCCGCGCGCTGCGTGCTCGGCGGCTTGCCCGCGCCATGCAGCGGATACCCGAGAAAGACGACGCCGCGCACCCGCTCATCCGCCTCGCCGGCGAGCGCCTGCGATGTCATCCGTCCGCCCATCGACTTGCCGCCCGCGAAGACGGGGACGCCACCGGCCGCTTCCATTCCAGCCTCGATCGCCGCGCGCACCGTCGCTTCCAGCACCTGCGGCCGGTCCGGCGAGCGTCGGCCCGCCTGCGTGTACGGGAAGTTGTAGCGCAGGGTCCCCACCCCGCGGACCGACAGGGCGTGCGCAATCGCATCCATGAACGCATGCCGCATCGGAGCGCCGGCACCATGCGCGAGCACGTAGAGCGCATGGGCCCGGTCGGGCATCACCAGCAGCGCATCCACGTCGCCGCGATCGGGCACTGCGATGGACATCGAGGACGTCTTTGAACCGGCCATGTGAGAACCTCGTTGCACTGGTGTTCTGGATACTGAATGAGCATGCGTGGGTGGCGGATATTCTGGATCCCGAGTGAGCATGCGCGCGTGACGGGTGTTCTGGATCCCGGGTAAGCGGGCGCGCGCGGCGATCGAATACGCGATCGTTGGAACAGGACCCGCCGAAATCCTGCTCTCACCCCCCGCGAGGCGCCACGCACGACACGGCCGCCGGATGCCTGGCGGCGCACCGGTCATTACAACCATTCAGACGACATGCATCCCTGCCTCGAAGGGGATGCCTGGCGCCTGATCGGTCACTGCGACCCTCAGGGCGCCAGGCGTCCCCGTCGACCGACACGCGTGGCGACTTACGGGTCGTATGCCGTCCGGGGAAACACCAATAACGGTATCCACCCAACCCTCACAGCAGACCCGCCAGCGCCTGCAACGCGTGCATCAGGTCCGGCTTCACCTCCAGCACCGGCCGCAGCGGGTCGTGTCCCAGCCGCTTCATCCGCATCGCGGCATTCCGGATCGTGTATCGCCGGATGTCGAGCTGCGCGTTGACCTCGCGCCATTCCAGCGGCATGGACACCGGCGCACCGGGCAGCGGCCGCACGCAGAAGGGCGAGACCAGCAGCTTGCCGTGGCCGTTCTGCAGGTAATCGAGGTACACGCGTCCGCCGCGCTGTGCAATTACACGTTCGATGGTCGCGATGTCCGGTGCGCGTCGCACTGCCACGCGCGCGATCAGCTCAGCCAGCTGCTTGGACTGCTCGTGGTCGAGCTGGCCACCGAGCGGAATCAGCACGTGCAGCCCGGATGAGCCGCTCGTCTTGACGAAGCAGGGCAGGCCGATCTCGTCGCACAGTGCCTTCAGCCTGCGTGCGAGCTCGACGACGTGCGCGAACGGTGCGTCCTTGGGATCCAGGTCGAGGATGCACCAGTCCGGTCGGTCGAGCGCGCCGACCCGGCTTGCCCAGAGGTGCAGCGGAATCGAGCCGGCGTTCGCGAACCAGAGGATGGTCGCCTCGTCGCCGCCGACCAGGTAGCGCAGCTCGCGCTCGGATCCCTCGCTCCAGAGCGTCTCGGTGTGCAGCCATGGCGGTGCCGACTTCGGCAGATCCTTCTGGAAGAAGGATTTGCCGTGAATGCCGTCGGGAAAGCGCGTCATCACCAGCGGGCGGTCCTCCAGGTACGGCAGCAGCCAGGGCGTGATCCCGCGGTAGTACTCGACGAGGTCGCCCTTGGTGTAGCCGTCCTCCGGCCAGTAGACCTTGTCGAGGTTCGTGAGCTTGACCTCGTGTGTCGCGCCACCGCGGCCGGCGGCGGGCGCCTGCGACCCGGCACTGTCGACGATCTTCGAGCGAACTCTCGTAGAACGCGGACGTGGCCTGGGTGGCTCTGCCCCTTCCGTCGACGATCCGGTGACTTCCGCCTCCTGTGCATGCGACGTCACCGTCTTCGGACTGCGCGCACGAGACCGCGCCGTGACGGATCCGTCCTCACCCGCAGTATCCGCCGCAGCGGCGGCCGCATCCGGCCCGTCCATCGACTCCGGCGCATTCCCGCGGACGCACTCCTCCGGCCGCTTGTCGTCGCGGATACGCAGGAATACCGGATGCCGCAGCAGCCCCTCCTCGGTCCATTCGAGGTAGCGCACCTCGACGACGAGCTGCGGCTCGACCCACACCGCATCCCGATCACGCGGCGTGCCCTCTGCCGCAGACCGCCCGACGATCCCCGGCTCGAGCCGCCGTTTCAGCTCGCGCAGCATTGCGCCGTCGAAGCCGGTCCCCACGGAGCCTCCGTAACGCAGCACGCCTCCGTCGAAGAAGCCGAGGTGCAGTGACCCGATCGCCTCGCGGTTGTCGCTCGCGCGCTTCCAGCCGACGACGACGAACTCGTCCGTGCGATGCGAGCGCACCTTCTGCCAGGCTGCCGAGCGGCCGGCGCGGTACGCCGAGTCCGCGCGCTTTGCGATGATGCCCTCGAGCCCGAGTGCCTCGACCTGTCCGAACAGCGCCGTGCCATGCTCCGCCACGTGATCGGAAAAGCGCAGCGCGCCGCTTTTCGGCACGATCGTGCGCAGCAGGCGCTTTCGCTCGACGAGTGGCAGCGGCCGGACGTCGTATGGACCCGCGGCGAGGAGGTCGAAGAGGTAGAAGGTTGCGGGCAGCTCCAGCGCGGCGCGCCGGATGTCCGGCGCACGCTTCAATCGCGCACGCTTCTGCAGTCGCTGAAAGCTCGGCAGCCCGACGTCGTCATGGACGGTGATCTCGCCGTCCAGGATCAGCCGCTCGTAGGGCAGCCGCGCGAGCGCGCGCGCGACATCGGGGAACGACTCCGTCCAGTCATGGCCGTTGCGCGTCTGCAGCACGATGCGCTCGCCGTCCTTGAGCGCGAGGAAGCGGTAGCCGTCGAACTTGAACTCGTAGACCCAGTCCGGATGATCGAACGCGCTCGTCGCACGCTCCGCGAGCATCGGCGCGCAGTCCTTGATGCGCACATCCCGCTGGGGCGCGTCCAGCGCTTCCAGCTCGGCCTGCAGGTCCTCGTCGCGCACGATGCCATTGCGCAGCTCCTCGAGCGTGAGTCCGGACAGCACGGACGACTCGTCGAAGTCGTCCGCATCGGCGCGCATCAGCGCGTCGCGCTCCTTGATCAGCAGCCAGTCCTTGTCGCTGCGCTTCGTCTTCACGAGTGTCCAGCGGCCGCGCAGCTTCTGGCCGCGCAGCTCGAAGAGCAGCTTGCCCTTCTCGAAGCCGTGATGCGGGTCCTCGATCGGCACCCAGACGCCGCGGTCCCACACGATCATCTCGCCCGCGCCGTAGTTGCCCCTGGGGATCACGCCCTCGAAGTCCGCATAGGCGAGTGGGTGGTCCTCCGTCTGGAACGCGCCGCGCTTGTTCGCCTGGTCGTACGACGGGCCTTTGGGCACCGCCCACGACTTGAGGACGCCGTCCAGCTCGAGACGCAGGTCGTAGTGCAGGTTGCGCGCGGCGTGCTTCTGCACGACGAACCGCAGCACACCGCCGTCCAGCGGCTCGCCGCCGAAGGGTTCGGGGGTGCTGCCAGGATCACGCTTGTCCCGGTATTCGGCGAGCGGGTCGGTTGCCATGCACCGAATGGGCGCTGGATGGGCCGGTGCGGTCAAGTGGGTCGCCCACCCGGCCGCTACCGCCTCCGCTGCTCCACGCCGCGCAGGATCACTTCGGCAAGCTCGGACCGACGCGCACCCGTGAGGTCGACCGTTTCCGGCTCCGCCAGCTCGTAGCCATGAATGATGTTGCGGAGCTGGTCCTCGCTCAGCGCGTTCAGCTGATTGCGCAGCACGTCCGCACCTTCAGCGTACACGTGGAAGGGGTCCAGCACCGCGCGGGAGCGTGCGTGTGCGGCGTCGCTCCGCCAGCGCGCCTCGGCCGGCGCATCGAATGCCGCGCTGCGGGTGGGTGCCCGTCGTGGGGGTATCGGCGGCGTGTCGCCCAGCGCACGTCGCAGCGCACCTTCCAGGTACGTCGCCGTGAGCCCCTGCGCCCAGTACATCAGGTCGTCGCGGTTCGGCTGCGTCGTTTCCCGCCCGGTCCGCAGTGGCTCCCCTTCGATCGGAACGAACTCGATCCAGCCCTCCCAGAGCCCGTCGGCGCGTGCACGCCCACAGGCCTGTGGCTCGTACAACCGCCCGTCCGCACCCGCGACGCGGATGTCGTAATCGACGAGTACCTCTGCCATGGCTCGCTCCTGCCTCACCCTGCAACCCTGAAATGCAACTCGTCGGCCATCCTCTCCGCGTGACTGGAACGGCTGTCGATTTGCGGGCATCTCATTCGTCACAGTACCACAAAGCCCTTGCCCCGACTGCGTCACCCGTACAATCATGGCCACCCTATGAGCGCACGAGCGATCGGATCCGCGACCATTTCCTTCGGCCTGGTCTCCGTCCCGGTGAAGCTGTACTCGTCGGGCGACTCGACCGCCGCGATCAGCTTCAACTGGATCCACAAGGACTGTGGCTCCCGGCTGAAGCAGCAGTACATCTGCGCCCGCGACGGCACGGTGGTCGAGAAGGACGAGATGGTGAAGGGCTACGAGTTCGCCAAGGACCAGTACGTCCTGTTCACCACGGACGAGCTGAAGGCGCTGGACCAGAAGGCCGACAACACGATCGAGATCGTGGAGTTCGTCCCGGCGGACCAGGTCGAGAAGACGTACATCGACAAGGTCGTCTACCTCGGGCCGGAGAAGGGTGGCGACCGCGCGTACCGCCTGCTGTCGGCGGCCATGCGCGAGACCGGCCTGTCGGCGCTGGGCCGCTACGCCGCACGCGGCAAGCAGTACCTGGTCCTGCTCTCGCCCATGCGCGACGGCATCATCATGGAGCAGCTCCGCTACGCCCACGAGGTCCGCTCCTTCGAGGACGTGCCGATCGGCGAGGCGGAGGTGAAGGACCAGGAGCTGAAGCTCGCGGTGCAGCTGATCGACCAGATCCGGGCCGAGAGCTTCGAGCCGGAGAAGTACCGGGACGAGGTGCGCGAGCGTCAGCTCGAGCTGATCCAGGCCAAGGTCCAGGGCGAGGACATCACGGCCGCGCCGGTCGAGGCGCCGCAGGCGCAGATCATCGACCTGATGGCGGCGCTCAAGGCATCGCTCGCGAAGCAGGGCGCAGCCGAGGACGACGAGGGCGGCCGCAAGCCGGTCCGTGCGGCGAAGACAGCGAAGAAGGCGGCGAAGCGCAGGGCCAGCGGCGGCTGAGGTCGCGATGTGGTATGGCACCCGGGACGTCGCCAGGCTGCTGGGGCTCTCGGAATCGCAGGTCCGGTCGTATGTGCGCGCTGGCCTGATCGAGGTCGAGCGCGGCCCGCGCAATGCCTACCGTTTCACCTTCCAGGACCTGGTGCTGCTCCGCGCCGCGCGCGGCCTGATCCAGGCGCGCGTGCCTCACCTGCGCGTGATCCGCGCGCTGCGTCGAATCAAGGCGCAGCTCCCACCCGACCGCAACCTGGCCGGTCTCCGCATCCGCGTGGATGGCGACGACGTCATCGTGAGCGACGGCGACGCCGCGTGGAACCCGGTGTCGGGCCAGCTCCACCTCGATTTCCAGGTCGCCGACCTGAACGCCGAGATCGCGCCGCTGCATGCTTCCGTTCGTCCCGCCATGCCGGCGATCACCGCGGACGACTGGTTCGAGCGCGGCGTCGAGCTGGAATTGATCTCGGCAGACGACGCGGTCACCGCGTACGAGCGGGCGCTGGAGCTGGATCCCCGCCACGCGGATGCGCACGTGAACCTGGGCAGGCTGCTGCATGAGGCGCGGCGACTCGCGCAGGCGGAGCTGCACTACCGGGCGGCGCTGGCCACGGGACCGCACGCGACGGCGGCGTACAACCTGGGCATCGTGCTGGAGGACCGGCAGCGGCAGAAGGAGGCGGTGAGCGCGTACCTGCGGGCGCTGGATGCCGACCCGCGGATGGCCGACGCGCACTACAACCTGTCACGGCTGTACGAGCAGCTCGGCGACGAGGCCGCCGCCGTGCGCCACCTGCGCGCCTACCGCTCGCTCACGCAGGGCACCGGCCGCGCCTGACCGCAGTCGCCGCCCCGCGCGCTTCCGCCGAATCGCGGCCCGCCCTACTTCCGCAGTATCCCCGCCGTGCTGCCCGGCTCGATGGGCAGCGATTCCCGCGTGTCCATGAACGCGGTCACGATCTCGGGATCGAACTGACGGCCGCTCTGCTCGCGGATCTCCTCGAGCGTTTCGTCGAGCGTCCAGGCGAGCTTGTACGGGCGCGCGTGCATGAGGGCGTCGAACGTGTCGACGAGTGCGACGATGCGCCCGCTCATCGGGATCTCCGCGCCGCGGGTGCCGTTGTAGCCCAGGCCGTCCCAGCGCTCGTGGTGCGTGAGCGCGATCTCCTCCGCGATCTGCAGCAGCGGCACGCGGCTGCCGCCCAGGATGCGCGCGCCGATCGTCGTGTGCGTCTTGATCAGCGAGAACTCTTCCGGCGTGAGGCGGCCCGGCTTGAGCAGCACGGAATCCGGCACGCCGATCTTGCCGACGTCGTGCAGCGGCGCGGCGCGCCGCATCAGGTCGACCTGCTCGTCCTGCCAGCCCAGCACGCGCGAGAGCGCTGCCGCCAGCTCACCGACGCGGCGGATGTGATCGCCGGTGGCGTCGTCGCGGTACTCTGCGGCCTTGGCGAGGCGGTCCAGTGTATCGATGCGGGCCTGGTCGAGCTCGGAGGTCCGGATCCGCACGCGTTCCTCGAGCTGCAGATTGTGCTCGAGCACCTGCTGCTGCAGGGCGCGGATCGTGAGCAGGTTGCGGATGCGAAGCAGCGCCTCGAGCTGGTCGAACGGCTTCGCGAGGAAGTCGGAGGCGCCCTGCTCGAGTGCGCGCAGCTTGGTTTCCGGCAGGATGTCGGCGGTCAGCACCAGCACCGGCAGGTACGCGGCAGGCGACGTCCGCTCCCGGATCTGCTGCAGCACCTCGAACCCGTTCAGTCCGGGCATGTGCAGGTCCAGCAGCACGATGTCGGGCTGCCAGGTATCCAGCAGCTCCATCACGCCTTCCGGCTGCGACGTCCCCAGGATCTCCTCGTAGCCTGCCCGGCGCAGGATCCGCTCGAGCAGCCTGAGGTTCATTTCCTGGTCGTCCACAGCCAGGATCCTGCGTTGTGTTACGTCGATCTCGCTCACTGCCTCACTCCCGCGCGCTCAGCTGCAGCGCGTCATGGATGGTCGCGACGAAGCCCGCAATGTCCAGCGGTTTGGTGAGGTAGGCAAATACGCCCTCTCGTACGAGCCGCTCGATGCGCGACGGTGTGGCGTCCGCACTCAGGACGACCACCGGGATATCGCGCGTCGAAGGATCCTCGCGCAACCGCTGCAACACGACTTCGCCGTCGATCTCTGGCAGGTGGAGATCGAGGAGAATCAGGTCGGGCAGAACCGTACGTGCATGCTCCAGGCCGCTCAGCCCGTCGGCGGCCCCGATGAAACGGAAGCGATCCCCCTGCAGCGCGAGGATCCGGCGCACGAGCTGCAGGTTCGCCTCGTTGTCCTCGATGTACAGCACCGTGCGCGCGTCGGGGTTGAGGTCGGCCCGCGCGTGCGGATCCACGAACTGGTCGTCGCTCGCCAGGACACCCACGGGTGCCGCAACGCGTGTCAGCTCCGTCCAGAAGGTGGAACCGACACCGGGCAGCGACTGCACCTCGATGCGGCCGCCCATCGCCTCGACGAGCGCCTTGCTGACCACCAGCCCCAGGCCCACGCCCTCCACGCCCATCTCATCGGCACCAAGGCGCTGGAACGGCTCGAACAGGTGCGTCTGCTTGGCCGGATCGATCCCGATGCCCGTGTCCCGGACGCCGATACGTACAACACCATTGCTCGGCTCCGCAATGAAGTCGACGTGACCGCCGTCGCGATTGTACTTGATCGCGTTGGATCCCAGGTTCACCAGGACCTGCCGCAGGCGCTGGCGGTCCGCGCGGACCCACAGGTTGCGCGTGACGTTCACCTCGAGCGTGATCGTGCGCGGCGTCGCCGCATGGCTCAGGAACGAGCACACCTCGTCGACCACCTCCCAGACACGGACCGTCTCGATCGAGAGGGAGAGCGTGCCGCTCTCGATGCGCGAGATGTCCAGGATCTCGTTGATCAGTGCGAGCAGGTGCTTGCCGCCCCGCAGGATGTGGTCGACGCTGTCCGCGGCTTCCACGTCGAGGTCTTCCTGCGCGAGCAGCTGGCCGTACCCGAGGATCGCGTGCAGCGGCGTGCGCAGCTCGTGCGAAACGCGTGACAGGAACTCGTTCTTGGCGCGGTTCGCACGGTCTGCATCGCTGAGTGCGCTCGCGAGCCGCCGCTCCGTCTCCTTGGCCGCTGTCACGTCGCGCGTGACGCCCACGATGCCGCTGATGCGGCCGTCCGCCTCGCGCAGCGGCGCGACCGAGGTCTGGTACTGTACCGGCGGCCGGTCGCCGCGGTTCATCGTCCAGTCGTAGATCGCGGGAAGCCCCGCCAGTGCACGCCGGTTCGCCTCCTCGTGGACGGCCGCGCCGTCGCCGAACAGTTCGCGCGCGCCCTTGCCGAGCAGCTCCGAGGCGTCCGTGTCGAGCCGGCCGTAGATCTCCGTGATCCGCCCCTCCCGGTCCAGCGCGAACACCATGTCCTCGAGCGAGCTGGTCAGGCTGAGAAGTCGCTGCTGCGCCACCCGCAGCTCGCGCTCGGTGCGCTCGCGCCGCCGCACGTCGCGGAACAGCACGATCAGCATGATCGAGAAGAACAGCACGGCGACCAGGCTCGAGACGAGCATGACGCGCGGAGTGAGCCGCGCGTCGCCTCGCGCGGTGTCCGCCACCGCCAGCAGCGTCTGGTACGACGTCATCATCGCGTCCAGGTCGCCCCGGATCCGGCTCACCAGCTCGTGCGAGCGGCCCAGCCCGGCAATCGCGCCGGGGGTGTCCGGGCCCGCCTCGATCATCCCGTTCTGGACCGAGATCAGCGTGTCGTACGCGAGTGCCAGGCCGCTCAGCGTCGCGAGCGCGACCGTATCGTCGCGCTCCATCAGGCGCAGGCGTGCCAGGGCGGCGGGCGCCCGCACCCTGCCCGCGTACAGCCGCTGCAGGTACTCGGGGCTGCCCGTCAGCAGATAGCCGCGGACCGCCGTTTCCGTCTGCTCGATGCCGGTCGCCAGCCGCTGGAGCTGGACCAGCACACGCTGCGTTTCCGCGGCCTCGAAGCTCGCCCGCTCAACACGGCGTGCATGGGCGAACGAGATCACGACCAGCAGTACGAGCACTGCGAGAACGACGGCGAGTGCGGCGGCAAGACGCCGACCTCGCGAGAGCATCATCGACAAGCAGGTAAGGTGGGCATGGTGCGTCGGTGACGACGACGGATCAATCTAGGGGCCACGCCTGTCGCCGCCAGAGATGCGTCAGCGCCGCTCCTGGAAGTGCTGCTCCAGCTCATCCAGCGAGCGCGGCCAGTCCTCGCGCAGCAGCCGCGAAAAGGCCCGGTCCGCCAGCAGCTTTCCACCGGTCTGGCAGGTCGGACAGTAGTTGGTCTCGTTGTCGGCATAGCGGATCCGCTGGATCGGGCTGCCGCAGCGGGGACACGGCTTGCCGTATCGGCCGTGTACCGCCATCCGCGGGTGAAACGCCGTCACCTTCGCCGGGAAGTCCCCGCCCGCCTCGTCGACCAGCAGGTCGGCCCAGCTTGCCAGCGACGAGCGCGTCACCTCGTACAGGCGCTCGATCTCGGCCTGCTCGAGCCGCGATGTCAGGCGCGCGGGCGAGAGCTGCGCCTCGTGCAGAATCTCGTCGGAATGCGCGTTGCCGATGCCGCTCAGGATGCGCGGATCCGTGAGCGCACGCTTGAGCGTGCGGTTCTCGCGCCGCAGCGCCGCCGCGAACTCCGGCAGCGAGGCCTGCAGCGGATCGACACCACCGCGATCGAACGTCTCGAGTGCGGCACGGCCGCGCACCAGGTGCAGCTGCGCGCGCTTCTTCGTGCCCGCCTCCGTGAGCAGCAGTGTGCCGCTCTCGAAGTCGAATGCGGCGTGCCCGAGCCGTCGCGGGATCGGTGCACCGGCAGGCTTCCATTGCAGGCGCCCGGCAATCATCAGGTGCAGCACCGCGAACAGGTCATCTTCGAAGGCGAAGACGATGCGCTTGCCGATGCGCTCCAGGCCCGTCAACCGGCGACCCTCCAGCTCCGACGGCGGTGGCTCCACGCTGCGCAGCAGCGACGGCGACGCGATCCGCAGCCGCTCGAGCCGCTGCCCGACGATGCGCGGCTCCAGTGCATGGAGGTACAGCATGACTTCGGGGTATTCGGGCATGTGAACTGGTCCGGGGCGTCACGATTCTCTGATCGGGCTCTCGACACCCGTGCCGCCGGCGGTGACCGCGACGGCGCCGCAGGTGTCGGATCCCGCAGTGCTCCTGTAGAGTACCCCATGCTCATGCGACGATTCCAACCTGCCCTGCTGCTCGTCCTCACGCTGCTCGCCGGCGCACCCGCAGCCGCCCTCGCCCAGGCGACCGAGGCGGAGGGCGCCGCGGCGCTCGGCCTGGCCCTGCGACGTCTCGGCACCACCACGCGCGTGCTGATGATTGCCGCGCATCCCGATGACGAGAACACCGCGGTGCTGAGCACGCTCGCACTGGGTGAGGGTGCGGACGTCGCCTACCTCTCGCTCACGCGCGGGGAAGGCGGCCAGAACCTGATCGGGCCGGAGCTGCAGGAAGGGCTCGGCCTGATCCGCAGCGGTGAGCTGCTCGCGGCCCGCCGGCTCGACGGCGCACGGCAGTTCTTCACCCGCGCCTACGACTACGGCTTCTCCAAGAGCGCTGACGAGGCCTTCTCGCACTGGCCCCGCGACAGCCTGCTCGCCGACGTCGTCAGCGTGATCCGCCGGTTCCGCCCCGACATCATTGTTTCCGTCTTCAGCGGAACCCCGAACGACGGCCATGGCCAGCACCAGGCCGCCGGCATCCTGGCGCGCGCAGGCTTCGAGGCGGCCGCCGATCCTGCGCGCTTTCCGCACCTCGGCGCGGCACACCAGGCGCACGCCCTTTATCAGTCGCTCTGGCGACCCACCGGCGACGAACGGCTGCACCTCGCGACCGGCGACTACGATCCGCTGCTCGGCCGCTCGCACTACCAGGTCGCGATGGCGAGCCGCAGCCGGCACCGCTCGCAGGACATGGGACAGGACGAGCCGCTCGGGCCGCACAGTGCGGCGTTCGCGCTCATCGCACGAGCGGACGGGGCTGCGCCTGCACACGACACCGCGACATCCATCCTCGCGGGCGTCGATTCGACCGTTGCGCAGCTGGCGGCGCGCCTGCCCGCCGCGGAACGCGCACTGACCCGCTACCAGCGCATCGTCCAGGAGGCGCAGGCGGCGTTCAACCCGCTCGCGCCCGAGGCCCTGCTGCCACTGCTCGCACAGGCAGACCAGGCGCTGCAGCAGGCGATTGCAGCGGCGCCTGCCGACGACGTCGATGCGCGCCTGCTGCTCGACGCGGAGCGCGCAGACCTGGACGCCGCGCTCCGCCTCGCCGCGGGGCTCGTGATCGATGCGACCGCGGACGCTCCACGCGTGGTCCCCGGCGAGACCATCCGACTGACACTCGCTGCCTGGAACGGCGGAGCTCACCCGGTCACCATCGATGCACTCGAGCCGCTGCTGCCGGAACGCTGGAGCGCGCAGCTCGCAGAGACGAGCGGTACCGGCACGGCGTCGACGACCCCGAACAACGGCGGCTCGGGGGCGAGCCGCGTCGTCGAGGATGCGAGCGCCACTTCTGCTGGCGGTGCGCATGCGACGCCCTTCGCCGCCGGGATCCGGCTGGAGCCAGGCGACGTCCTGCGCCGCACGTTCGTCGTGCAGGTGCCGGCCACGGCGGATCCGGACGAGCCGTACTTCCTGCGCGCAGCGCGCACGGGCGATCTCTACACCTGGCCCGACGACCAGCAGCTGCGCGGGCTGCCCTTCGAGTCGCCGACCATCCGCGCCAGCGTCCAGGCGACCATCGACGGCGCGCAGATCGCTCATGTACAGGAGGTCGAGCACGTTGCCGTCGACAAGGCGCTCGGTGAAATGCGCACACCCGTGCTCGTGGTCCCCGCGGTGTCCGTCGACATCACACCCGATGTGCTCGTCGTGCCGGCAGCGTCGACCGGGCCACGCACGCTCACGGTGACACTCCGCTCCGCCGCACGCGACACGATCCGCGGCGAGCTGCGCATCGCAAACGGCGGCTGGCGCATCACGCCAGCGACGCAGCCCGTCGCACTGCCGCCGGGCGCTGCGCGCAGGGTGAGCGTGGAGGTTGCGCCGACCGCCGACGCCGGCAGCGCACGCGGCGCGCTCGATGCGCAGCTCGTTGCGGAGGACGGACGTGCGTGGGCACGCGGCTACGACATCATCGCCTACCCGCACATCCGGCCGCGCCCGCTCTACCACGGCGCGTCCGCCGCGCTGCAGATCATCGACGTCGAGATGGCGCCGGACCTCCTGGTCGGCTACATCGAGGGCGCCGGCGACGGCGGAGTGGACGCACTGCGGCAGATGGGCGCACGCGTCGAGCTGCTCGACAGCGCCGCGCTCGCCACTCGCGACCTCGGCCGCTACGACGCGATCGTTGCCGGCATCCGTGCCTACGAAGTGCGCACCGACCTGATCCGCCACAACCAGCGCCTGCTGGCCTACGCCCGGAACGGCGGCACGGTGATCGTGCAGTACAACAAGTACGAGCTCGTCGAGGGCGGCTTCACCCCCTTCCCGATCACGATGGCGCGGCCGCACGGCCGCGTCACCGACGAGACCGCGCCCGTGCAGCTCCTGCAGCCGGAGCATCCCGTCCTGTCGTGGCCGAACCGCATCACAGCGCGGGACTTCGACGGCTGGGTCCACGAGCGCGGACTCTACTTCGCAGACACGTGGGACGAGGCGTACACTCCGCTGCTGGCCATGAGCGACCCGGGCGAGTCACCTCTCCAGGGATCGCTGCTGGTCGCGCGCTACAGCGAAGGCTACTACGTCTACACCGGCCTCGCGTTCTTCCGGCAGCTGCCGGAGGGTGTGCCGGGCGCATACCGGCTGTTCGCGAACCTCGTATCTCTCGGTGTTGCTGGTGACTGAATTTTGTTCACCGCTGAGGCGCTGAGGCCGCTGAGGGCTGGCCGTCGACGATGAATGTTCACACAGAGTCCACAGCGGACACAGCGTGCTCCATCGCAACAGGATCAGCGTCGCCGGTGCCGTCGAGTACGCATTCTGTGGTGGCTGCGGGGCGCATGACGTATCCGGTAATGCGCCACTCTCTCGCCGCGACGAACCCAACCAAGAACATTGCAGCTTGAAATGCAGAGAGCCTGCGAATAACCGCAGGCTCCCTGTGCACACCGTGTCCGCTGTGACCTCCGTGTGAAAAAAACGAGCCCTGCGCAAGATCTCAGCGGTTAACCAACCTCAGCGCCCTCTGCGCCTCAGCGGTGAATAAAATCCGTTGACATCAGTCGCGTCGACCAGCCATCATCGAATCGCGGCGCGCCTTGAACTCCGTTCCTTCCTTCCACTGCGGCAGTACGCTGTCGTTCGCGACCATCAACCCCAGCCGGAACAGCATCCGCAGGTCCTGCACCGCGCCCGACAGGTCCCAGTCCGGCTTCATCTCGTCGCTCGGCTTGTGATAGTCGTTCGCAGTGTACTGCTCGCGCTTCTCCTCGCCGTATGACGCGTCCCGGCCGATGAACTCCGTGCCGGCGTCGACGTACAGCGCGGGCACACCCTGCTTCGCGAACTCGAAGTGGTCGGAGCGGTAGTAGAAGCCCTTTTCCGGCTCCGGATCGTCGGCCAGTGTCCGCTCCCCCTGCGTCACCTGGGCGAGCGCGTCCTCCAGCGTCGAGTTGCCGCGTCCCACGATCACGACGTCCTCGGTGCGGCCCCACTGGTTCAGTCCGTCGATGTTGATGTTCGCCACCGTGTGGGTGAGCGGATACAGCGGGTTCTCGGCGTAGTACTTGGCGCCGAGCAGCCCCTGCTCCTCGGCGGTCACGGCGAGGAAGAGAATGGAGCGGCGTGGCGGCGTTTGCAGCGCGTCGAATGCCTTGGCGATCTCGACCATGCCCGCAGTGCCGCTCGCGTTGTCGAGTGCGCCGTTGTAGATCTGATCGCCTTCCGCCGTGGTGTCGCGGCCGAGGTGGTCCCAGTGCGCCGTGTAGATGACGTACTCGTCGCGCAGCTCGGGATCCGAGCCCTCGAGCTTTGCGACCACGTTACGCGACTGCACCTCGCGGATCGTGTTGCGCAGCTGGAACGACGCGGTACCACGGAGGTCGACCGGGCGGAACTCCCGCGTGCGCGCCTGCTCCTTCAGCGCATCGAACTCCTGGCCGGCCGCGGCAAACAGCTCGCGCGCCTTCGGCTCCGTGATCCACGCTTCCACGCGCACGCGGTTCGGATCGGCGTTGGGGCTGCGGATATCGAAGTTCTCCCGCCCCCAGCTGCCGCTGACGACCTCCCACGGATAACCGGCCGGCCCGGTTTCGTGAACGATGATCGCGGCAGCCGCTCCCTTTTCCGAAGCGATCTCGTACTTGTACGTCCAGCGGCCGTAGTACGTCATCGCCTCGCCGCGGAACATGTTCTCGTCCAGATCATCGCCGGAGCCGACGGGCGGGTCGTTGATCAGCATCACGATCGTCTTGCCGCGCACGTCCACGTCCTTGTAGTCGTCCCAGCCGTACTCGGGCGCGACCACGCCGTAGCCGACGAACACCAGGTCCGAGGCGTCGACCGAGACTTCCGGCTGGAAATGGCGCGAGACCGCGACGTAGTCGGCGGGGAAGGAGAGGGCGATCTGTTGCCCACCCGCGCTCAGGGTCGCCTCCGGCTCAGTGGAAAACCCGACCAGCGGCACCGCCTGCGTCCAGGTCCCGTCCGGATTCCCGGGCCGCAGCCCGGCAGCCTGGAACACCCGCTCCAGGTACGCCACCGTCTTTTCCTCGCCGGGGGTGCCCGGCGAGCGTCCCTCCATGGAGTCGTGCGAGAGCGCGGCAATCCCGGACAGCAGCCCGTCGCTCGTGATGGCGTCGGCGGCGCGTCGGATGCCGGCAGTATCCGGTGCCGGGCCGGTCCGTCCGGGATTGTGCTCGATCGTGCATGCGGTCAGCACCAGCGCCGCCGCGGTCGCCAGGAGTCGCGAGTAGGTCTTCATTGGTGCACGTCCATGGTGGAATCGGTCGAGTGGGGTCGCCCAATAGTCGACTCGCGGGCCCGGATGCGTCAAATCGGCGGGCGTGGTGCCCGGATGGCGGCGACGTCGGATCTCCCGCCGTCGGCGGCGCAACACGCGGCGATCGTACCCGCCGTGTCGGGGTTTGCACCGCTCGCTCGTCTCCCCACGTCCTCCTGCACGCCTTCATTGCTCGGAGGTACCCCGGTCTCGTCTGATTTCGTTCACCGCACCACGCCCATTGCACGGGAGTGGATGCTTCTGCGATTGTTTACGAATGCCCATGGACCCCGCACCCGCGGACACGGCACGCGACGTCGCGTCGTCGACGTTCGACAACGACATGACCCCGGACAACGACAACGCCAGCAATGCTCCGGGCGCCCACCCCGGCGCCAGCGGCTCCAGCGGTGACCTGGCCGCCGCGGCCGCTGCCGCCGCTGCCGCCGCGACATCGGAAGAAGCCGCGGCGGACTCCGGCGCAGAGGCCAGCGCAGAGCCGCCTCGACGCTCGTCGCGCTTCGACCGGTCCATTGTGGAGGGGCCGCTGTCGCCTGCCGTCTGGAAGCTTGCCTGGCCCACCATCGTCAACAACCTGATCGGCGGGCTGCAGGGCATGATCGACCACGCGATGGTCGGACACTACGTCGGCTACCAGGGCAATGCAGCGATCGGCGTGAGCTGGCAGGTTTTCCTCGTCGTCATCGTGTTCATCACGTCGCTGTTCACGGGAATGAGCGTGCTCGTCGCGCGGTTCGCCGGCGCCGACGACCAGACGCTGGTGAACCGCACCGTCTACCAGGCGTTCCTGACCGCGCTCATCATCTCGTTCGGGATCATGGCGCCGCTCGGCTACGTGCTCACGCCCGCACTGCTCGACATCGTCAATGCAGCGCCCGCGGTGCAGGCGGAAGCGATGCCGTACCTGCGCATCATGTTCATCTTCAGCTGGGGACTGCTGCTGTTCTTCATGCTCGGCGGCGCGCTTCGCTCGGCCGGAGACGCGCGCACCCCGCTCCGACTCGGCGTCCTCGTCACGGTGCTGAACATCGTGCTCAACGTGATCCTGATCCGCGGCCTCGGCCCGATCCCGGCGTTCGGCACGACGGGCGCCGCGCTCGGCACCGTCGTCGCGACCGGGGCCGTCGGCGTCTACGCTGTCGTGCAGCTCCGCCGCAATGTCTGGGTCGTCGGCTTCCCCAGGGGCATGAGCCTCCGACCGGACTGGTCGATCATCCGCGCGCTGTTCCGCTTCGGACTGCCGACCGGAATCCAGGGGATCGCGATGAACGTCGGTGGCGTGCTGCTGCTGGGCTTCATCGGCTCGCTCGCACTCAGCGCGCAGGCGCAGGCGGCCTACACCGTCGCATACACGCAGATCTTCTCGTTCATCACCTGGACCGCCGTCGGGCTCATGGGCGCGGCCGCGGCAGTGGCAGGCCAGAACCTCGGGGCCAACAACCCGCAGCGCGCCGCCGACGCCGTCAACGTCGCCGCCCGCTTCGCCGCAGCCATCGCGATCTTCTTCGGCGTGCTGTTCCTGCTCTTCCCGGGCCAGCTGCTCGCGATCTTCGGCATGAGCGACCCCGTCGTCGTCGAGCTCGGCACCGAGCTGCTCCGCTTCCTGAGCGTGTCCGGCATCTTCATCGCCGTCGCGCTCACCTACACGGGCGGCCTGCAGGGCACCGGCGACACGCGCAGCCCGCTGTACATCTCCATCGTGTCACAGGTCGTGCTGCCCATCGGCCTCTGCTTCTTCTTCGACCGGACCGGCACGCTCGAGCCCTGGGAGATCTGGCTCGCGATCCTGCTCGGCCACATCACGCGCTGCCTGCTGAGCCTGATCAAGTTCCGGCAGGGCAAGTGGGCGCACATCGAGGTGCGGGTCTAGGGATTTTCTTCACCGCTGACGGCGTGGAGGGCGCTGAGATCATTTTTTCACACAGAGGTCACAGTGGGCACTGAGGACACTGTGATACGTCGTCGTGGGCCGTCAGCATGCGGTACATCAGTATTTTCATTTTGTAATTGCGTCGGGGCCGATCCACGTTTCCTGCATCCGGTCACCTTCGGGTGCGTTGCAGCAATACAAAATAAAACAGAGCATCAATGCAGAAGGGCCCGCGGATAACCGCGGACCCCTCCGTGTCCATTGTGACCGCTGTGACCGCTGTGTGAAAAGACCTCAGCGCCCGACGCGCCTCAGCGGTGAACAATGAATCCGTTCACTGCTCATCAGCCACAGCCGCCGGCGCAGCAAGGCCCAGCGCCTCGTGATGCATCAGTGCATTGAACAGCATCGCATACGTCCCCAGCGTCTGCCCGCGCCAGAACGGATTGAACGAGAACATCACCACGTTGCCGCGACCGAGCGTCGCCTGGACCAGTGCGGGCGTGTTCGCCAGCTCGCGGCCATGGTTCAGTCCGCCGCTGATCAGCAGCTTCGAGACGTCCGGCTCGTAGCGCAGGATCGTGCGGTACGACGGCTGTTCCTGGCCGAAGCCGAAGAACGCCATCTCGTTTTCTTCCTCCTGCTGCCGTGCGCGGAACGCCTCGACACCCGCCGCACCCATGTCGCGCGGCCGGCCCTGTACGATGTCTTCCTCGTCGATGCCACCACGACCGCTGCGACGCGCTGTCGTTGCGCCCTCGCGCGCGGCCTGCTCCGCGTTGGCGCTGCTGCCTCCGCCGAAGAAGCGCGCGAACTCGTTCTGCTGCGCACCGAACACGGGTGAGCTGCGCTGGTTGAAGTAAACGCCGACCGTCTCGTCGTAGCCGTACAGCAGCGGGCTCGTCTTCTCGGCGGCAACGGCCTGGTACACGCCGCCCGGCGCCCACAGGTTCTCCGTCTCGCGGATCGAGAGGCCCGGCACGAAGCCGAAGTGCAGCGGCAGGGACGCGCTGTTGGTCAGCGTGACCAGCGTGCCACCCTCCTCGACGAAGCGCTGCAGGTTCTGCACGCCGCGCAGCTCCAGCCCGCCGCGCATGTCGTCCGTCTCGTCCTGCCGGCCGAGGTTGGGCGTGACGTCCGTGCGCTTCCACGGGAGCGGGCTTTCGCCGGTGACCCCGCGCACCACGCTCAGCGCGTCGAACGACGTCGGGCCGAGCAGCAGCACGTCGTAGCGCTCGCGCAGGCGCGGGTTGTCGCGCACCTCGTGCACCGAGATGTAGTCGTGCGGTACGCCGTACTCGTCCAGCCCGATCCGCAGCCACCCCTCGTCCTGCGTGCGCTGCCAGGTGTGCACGACCGCCACGCGCGGCGCTGCGACCGCGTGCGTCGCAACGGACGGCACCGCGCCGACGCCGTAGGCGGTGAAACCGTACTCCGCCGCTGCGCGCTCGAGCCGGTTCCGCAGGTCGCCGGGATTGCCGCGCGTGGGAATGATGAAGCTGCCCGCACGGAAGCTGCGGCCGGCCGCGTCGAACGCCTGCTCCGCCGCCTGCATGCGCAGCTCGCGGTTCGCGAAGCGGAACGCAGTCAGCGAGTTGTCCGCGTTGTAGTCGATGATGTACGCGCTGCCGCTGCCCTGCACGGAGCCTGCAGGCGAAATTTCCGTTACCGGCGACATCGGCGCATCCAGCACCGCGACGTCCTCGACGCGATCGACGCGCGCGTTGAACAGCGGGCCGAGCGTCCAGCCGACGTCGTCGTACGGACGCGGATCGTCGGGGTTGTAGTACTGGACGTCGAGCAGCATGTCGATCGCGCGCGAGTACGGCTGGTCCATGCGGATGATGAAGCTGCCGGCGCGGTAACGGGTATCGCCGATGCTGAAGTCCGACGTCGCACGCTGGACCTCGGCACCCTGCTGCTGCAGCAGCGAGAGCAGGCGCGCCTGCTGTCCCGGGCGCGGGTCGTCGGCGGGCAGCACGTAGGCGGCCGGACCCTCCGTGGCGGCCTTGGCGATCGCGCGCTTCGACTTTTCCCAGAAGTTGCGCAGGAACTCCTCGCGCTCGACCGCCACCTCGTGCAGCGCGATCAGCAACGCGCTCTGCTGCAGGTTCACGTTGTTGCGGATGCCCCAGACCACCTCGGGCAGCGGCGTGCTCGGGCGGTGCCACTGGCGATCGACGTTGGTGCGGACGATATGCGTCGACGCGTCGCGCGACGCCTGCGTCTCGTAGAAACGCCCGATCGAGTTCCGCATGTTCGCGATCCAGAACAGGTAGTTCGGCGCCCACCCGTCATAGAAGTCGAACGTGTAGATGCCCGGTACC
This sequence comes from Longimicrobiales bacterium, assembly GCA_035764935.1. Taxonomy (NCBI): domain Bacteria; kingdom Pseudomonadati; phylum Gemmatimonadota; class Longimicrobiia; order Longimicrobiales; species Longimicrobiales bacterium. The sequence continues at coordinate 24,017 of DASTYK010000013.1, forward strand.
CCCCACGCTGTCATGTCCTTGACTTCCTTGAACGCGAGCCGGTTCCACTCGTTCACCACGATCGGATCGACCCACGCGTTGTACGGCCCGCGCCCCGTCGACGTGTACAGGTACGACGCCGACTCGTGCAGGTCGTGCAGCACCGTCGGGTGCCACTCGAGGAAGGTGCTCAGCACGTTGCGCGTCAGCGCGAGCTGCAGCCCCATGCCGTCGCGGTTGTTGTCGTGTGCGACGTATTTGCCCCAGTAGAGCGGGCTGCGCGGGTAGTTGCCGTCCGGGTCCTTGCGCCGCGCCATGTGGATGTCGACCACCTTTGCGCGGCCGTCCACCTCCACGATCGGCGTCGCCATGAAGATCAGGTTGTCGCGGATCGCACGGACGTGCTCGCCCTCGTCCACCGCCAGCCGGTAGACCAGCTCCATCAGCATTTCCGGCGAGCCGGTCTCCGGCGCGTGAATCGCACCCGTCGCCCAGTAGATCGGCTTCGCGCTGCCGATGATGCGCTGCGCTTCCTCCTCCGTCGTGCCCCGCGGGTCCGCCAGCCTGCCGAGCTCCGCCTTGTGCTGCTCCAGGTTCGCGATCGACGCCTCGTCAGCGACGACGACCAGCAGCATCTCACGACCTTCCTCCGTCTGGCCGATCGTGAACACCTTCACCCGGTCCGACGCCTCATCCACCGCACGCATGTAGCGGTAGATCTCCTCCGGGTAGTGCAGCACGTCCGGCTGGCCGATCACGTGCCCCAGCACGTCCTTCGGCGAAGGCACCGTCGACGACTCCGGCAGGTAGTCGATCAGCGGAGTCAGGAAAAACGGCTCCGTCGTGTACTCCCGGATCGCCGCAGTGTACTCCGCGTCCTGGGACTGCTGCGCACTCGCCGCACCGGATCCGGACGCGACGAACACGAACGGGATGGCTGCAACGAACCAGCGCACGACAGCGCGCGCGTGGATGGGTCGCATCACGACCTCCATGTCGGGATAACGGCGTGTGGGGTTCGCAGGAGTATCGGCCGGCCTGCCGCTTCGTGCAAGCACGACGTCGCCGCCGCCGATGCACTTCGGACGCTGGTATGCGGGTCCTGCTGCACGGGCGTGTCCGGCGCGGAAACGCTGCATTTCGGATGGCGGGTCCGGGGTGTTATGGCCGAACCGGGCCTCTATGCGCCGGGAGCGTTGCATCTGGGTGGGCTGGTCCGCGGGGTTGTAGTGCAACGGGCTTCTCTGCGCCGAAAACGTTGCATCTGGGTGGGCTGGTCCGCGGGGTTGTAGCGCAACGGGCTTGTCTGCGCCGAACACGTTGCATCTGGGTGGGCGCGTCCGCGGGGTTGTAGCGAAACCGGCCTCCAGCGCCGGAAGCGTACATTTGGGTTGGCGGGTCCGCGGGGTTGTAGCGAAACCGGCTTCCAGCGCCGGAAACGTTGCATTCTGGGTTGGCGGCTCCGCGGTGTTGTAACGAAACCGGCCTCCAGCGCCGGAAATGTCACATTTGGGTTGGCGGGTCCGCGGTGTTGTAACGAAACCGGCCTCCAGCGCCGGAAACGTCACACACGCCACACGGCGGATCCCTGTTGCAACGTTTCCGGCTGCCGCTCGCGTCCCGGGGGCCAGTCGTCAGTGCTGATGCGCGGCCTCCGGGGCGCGCCTGTCGTCAGTGCTGATGCGCGGCCCCCGGAGTGCGCCTGTGGTCAGTGCTGATGCGCGGCTTCCGGGAGCGTCCCTGCCGGAGTCGCCTCGCCGTGTGACTCATGCGACGTCGCACCGCCGGCCGCCGGCTCGTGGTTCACGTTCATCATCCCCGCGTCCTTCCCCTCGACCTGCGTTGCCACGTCCAGCGCGTACTGCGGGTCTGCCGCATCCACGCCCGGCCAGGGCGCGTCGCGGTCCACGAGCACGATGCCTCCCGCTGCGCCCATTGCACCCTCCGGGATCACTTCACCCGTCGGGTTGTTGTAGATCGCCGTCAGCCGGTACGTGTGCGACGGATCCAGCCTGATGCCCAGTCGCTTGATGAGGTAGTCCTGCGGCATGCCGATCACATTGCCGTCGTCATCGACGTTGGGCTTCGTCTCCCACAGCACCTTGCCCACCGTGACATCCTCGAGCCGCAGCACTTCCGCATACTTGTGCAGGTGACCGCCCAGGGCGAGGATGCGCGCTTCGACGGCCGGGCGTCCCTCCCAGCTCTGCTCCGAGCGACCGGGCGGCAGGTCGTAGGCATGAATGCCCGCGGGTGGCATCACGTCGAGGTAGAACGGGAACACGTGCATCGGCGCGAGCTTCGCATCGCCCGGCGTGAAAGGCATCCGCACACGCACCCGCACACCGTGGTAATCCGTGCCGGTCGGGTTGTGCACCATCGCCTTGAGCAGCAACCGCTCACCTGCCGCTACCGGATACCCGAGCATCCGTGGCAGCTCGACCGGTGCCGTCTCGTGCCCCGCCGCCGCGACACGCTGCATGATCGGGCTGAACAGCTCCCGCCTGTCCGGCGTCATCAGGTTCATGTGGTGGAGCAGCACGGACGGCACCGTGTCCCCGTGCGCATCCACCAGCTCCGTGCGGAACCCTCGCAACCAGCCGGTCACCGGGACGCGCCCGATCAGCGCATCGGTCACATGACCCGCATGACCATGCCCCGCATCGGCACCATGCGCCGGGATGTCCACCGGTGGCAGCTCCAGCACCAGTTCACCCGCCTCCTCGTCGACGTGCATTGCGAGCTCCGCACCCGGACGCGCCTCGACCAGCGGACTTTCCTCGACGTCCGGATGCCAGCCCCCACTGCACGCACCCGACACCACCACCGCTGCAACAGCTAGAAATCGGAAAGATCTCGTCATTCCACGACTGGAGAGTTGAATTCAGAAGATCGGCAGGGCTTCAGCGCCCAAGCTAAAGACGTACGAAGCGACAGGGAACAACAGTGCGGCGCAGACTCGCCGACGCGCCGCACCATCAGTGCGAGGACCGGCTAGGCAGACAGCGGTCGGCACGCAGCCAGAACGCTGCGCGGGTGCGGTTGGCGTTGATGCAGGGTCAGCAGGAATCTTCGGCGCGCCCCTGCGCCTCCCTGCCCCTGTCCTCGACCGCCCGACGCTCTGCAAGCGCGACCGACGTCCGGCACGCGCGCTCCAGCGCCCCACGCCTGGCACGCCCTCCAGGCGACTGACGCCGTCAGTCAAGGCGACCGACCCTGGCAGACGCTCAAAGCGACTGACGCCGCACTCAGAGCGACCGGAGTCTGGCACGCGCTCAAACCGACTGACGCTTGGCACGCGCTCGAACCGACTGACGCTTGGCACGCGCTCCAAGCGACTGACGCTTGGCACGCGCACTCCCGCCGTCTGCCCCATAGGGAGACAAGCGTGCGCCGCGAATCGCCCGTTGGCGCACTGTGGGGCCCGAGGCCCCATAACGCGCCAAACGTCGAGTCGATCAATAGACGAGTGACGAGTAATCGGGTTATAGGCCCGTTGGCACGACAAGCGGTCGGTCAGCGAGCACGGTTGGCGCCTCATCGGGCGAAGAGGCTCCGAGCGTCTGCCCTCCGCGCCGGCATCCAAACAAGTCTCGAGGGTCGGGGACCAGGCCGCGCTCGAACCGGGAGTGAGACACGCGGGAGGCTCCGGTCCCTTGCGTACTGGATGCTGCGTCACTATCATCATTCATACGTTCGTATGACGGACGGCGGGCTCAGCGGGCTCAGCGGGCTCAGCGGGCTCAGCGGGCTCAGCGGGCTCAGCGGGCTCAGCGGGCTCAGCGGGCTCAGCGGGCTCAGCGGGCTCAGCGGGCTCA
>DASTYK010000014.1 GCA_035764935.1 Longimicrobiales bacterium
CGAGCAGCTCGTCGCCCGTGCGGCCGCGGCGGGACTGGCCAGCGTCGTGCACGCGATCGGTGATGCCGCGGTATCGCTCGCGCTGGACGTGCTGGGGCGCGCCCCGCGCAGCGGGCTGGCCATGCCGCATCGGATCGAGCATGTGCAGTGCTGCGCGCCCGACCGTCTTGCGGATGCGGGGCGGAGCGGCATCGTGTGCAGCGTACAGCCGTCGCACCTGCTCAGCGACTGGCAGGCGGCGGACCGGCACTGGGGCGCGCGCGCCCGGCATGCGTACGCGTTCCGCTCGCTTGCCGCCGGCGGCGCAACGCTGGCCTTCGGCTCGGACGCGCCGGTCGAGCCGGTGGATCCGCGGCTCTCGCTGTTCGCCGCCGTGACGCGCCAGGATACGGAGGGAAAGCCGGTCGGCGGCTGGTACCCGGAGGAGCGGATCGACGTCAGCGATGCGCTCGTCGCATTCACCCGCGGCCCGGCCATTGCCGCAGGCATGGACCGCGAGCTCGGGCGGCTGGAGCCCGGCACACTCGGCGATATTGCCGTCTGGGATCGCGACCCGCTCGCGGTCCCAGCATCAGAACTGCCTGCCATGCGCTGCACCGCCACGATTGTCGGCGGGCAGCTCGTGTGGCGCGATGCATGAGAGGATAGCAACGCAATTGCGTACCAAGATCGTTTCCACGATCGGACCCGCGAGCGGCGAACGTGACAAGGTGCACGCGCTCGCGGAGATCGGCGCCGATGTGTTTCGCATCAACATGGCGCACGGCACGCACGAGTCGCATGCACAGGTCATTCGCTGGGCACGCGAGGCGAGCGCGCAGGTCGGCAAGCCCATCGCCGTGCTCGCCGACCTCGCCGGTCCGAAGATCCGCATCGGCGCACTGCCCGCGCCCGTCGACCTCGCCGACAAGTCGCACGTCGTGCTCGCGCCCGAGGGGCATCACGAGGGGGAGGAGCTGCCCACGACGTACGCCGAGCTCGCGCGCGACGTCTCGTCAGGCGATCGCATCCTGCTCGACGACGGGTTGATGGAGCTGCGCGTCGAGGAAGTCCGTGGCGAGCGCGTGTACTGCCGCGTCGTGCGCGGCGGGCTGCTCAAGCAGAACAAGGGCATGAACCTGCCCGGTGTGCGCGTGAGCGCACCCGCCCTCACGGAGAAGGACCTGATCGACCTGGAGTTCGCGGTCGCACAGGGCGTGGACTACATCGGGCTCTCCTTCGTGCAGTCCCCGAACGACATCGTGGACCTGCGCAACCGGATCCCGAGCGGCGTGCTCATCTGCGCCAAGATCGAGAAGGACACCGCACTGGAGGCCATCGAGGCGATTCTCGCAGAGACCGATGCCGTCATGGTCGCGCGTGGCGACCTGGGAGTGGAGCTGCCCTTCGAACAGGTGCCCGTCGCACAGAAGCGGATCATCCAGTTCGCGAACCTGTACGGGCGCCCGGTCATCACGGCCACGCAGATGCTGGAGTCGATGATCGAGAACCCGCGGCCGACGCGCGCGGAGGTCAGCGACGTGGCCAACGCGCTCTTCGACGGCACCGACGCGATCATGCTGTCCGGCGAGACCGCGGCAGGGAAGTATCCGTTCCTCGCCGTCGAGGCGATGGTGCGGATCGGTGCGGAAATCGAGCGCACGCAGGCGTACGAGGAGGGACCCAAGTACGACGTCCCGATCCTGGATCATCTGCGCATCGGCGCCACGCCCACGGAGCACGCGATTTCCGCGGGCACGGTGGAGGCCGTGCGCCTGCTCGGTGCGCCCGCGATCGTGTGCATCACCCGCACCGGTGGCACCGCCCGCCTGGTCTCGAGCTACCGGCCGCCCGTGCCGATCGTCGCGGTGACCGACCAGGAGCGCACCTGGCGCCAGCTCGCGCTGGTATGGGGCGTCCAGCCCGTGCACTGCACGACCGGCGAGATCAGCTACGAGGCGATGCTCGACGCGGGGCGCGATTACCTGCTGCGCACGCGCATGGCACAGCCGGGGCAGCGCGTGGTGGTGACGGCGGGCGTGCCGTTCCACGTGCCCGGTACCACCAACATGCTGCGCGTCGAAGTGCTGTGAGGCTCCGCTTTCTCGGCACCGGCACCTCGTTCGGTGTGCCCGTCGTCGGCTGCTCGTGCGCAACGTGCACGTCGACCGACCCGCGCGACCGCCGGACGAGGCACGCCGCCCTGCTCGAGAGCGACCATGGCAACCTGCTGATCGACGCCCCGCCCGAGCTGCGCATCCAGCTCCTGCGCGATGGAATCCAGCACATCGATGCGGTCTGGTTCACGCACGCGCACGCGGACCACGTGCACGGCATCGACGACCTGCGCGTGTTCGCCGGCCGCACGTCGCACCCGCTGCCGGTGCACGCCCATCGCGAGACGGCGGCCCAGCTCCGCAGCCGCTTCGACTACATCTTCGATGCCGCGTACAGCCCGCCGGCCGGAACGAGTCGCCCGAACCTGGCGCTGCACGAGTTCGAGGCGTGGCGGCAGGTGAGTATCGCTGGCTTCGCGCTGCTGCCGATCGAGGTGCCACACGGGGACCAGAAGGTGTTCGGCTTCCGTACCGGCGGACTCGGCTACATCACGGACGCGAAGCGCCTGGACGAGCGCGCGCTCGATGCGCTGCGCGGCGTGCAGGTCCTCGTGCTGAACGCGCTCTGGCGCGGCAACCCGCACCCCACGCATTTCAGCGTCGAGGAGGCCGTCGACACGGCGCGCATGATCGGTGCGGGGCAGACGTTCCTGACACACCTCGCGCACCGCGCGCGGCATGCAGACCTGGCGGCGACGCTCCCGGCGGGCGTCGCCCCCGCGTACGACGGACTCGTCGTCGAGGTGCCCGAAGCGTGAGACATCGATTTCAACGGAGCAGGGAATGGCGGAGCGGCTGATACTCGACTACGCGAACATGCTGGCACCGCGGCTGGGCGGCCGCGGCCTGCAGCCGGACGCGCTCGATCGCATGGCGGAGCGCTTCCGCAGGGTGCACGCGGACACGGAGCAGCGTCGCGACAGCGGCGAGCTGGGCTTTTTTGCACTGCCGTACGAGCGCACGATCACGCAGGAGATCCGCACCTTCGCCGAGGGCGTCGGCCAGTCGTTCGATACGATCGTCGTGCTGGGCATCGGCGGCTCGGCGCTCGGCACCACTGCACTGCAGCAGGCACTGCTGAAGCCGTACTGGAACGAGCTGAGCGACGAGCAGCGCGACTACTACCCGCGCCTCTACGTCCTCGACAACATCGATCCCACCACGATCGGCCCGCTGCTCGAGCGCCTCGACATGCGCCGCACGCTGTTCAATGTCGTGAGCAAGTCGGGCTCGACAGCGGAGACGATGGCGCAGTACCTCATCGTGCGCGACATGCTCCGCACCACCTTCGAGGGCGATCCCGACGGCGAGCGCCGCCACCTCGTCTTCACGACGGATCCCGAAAAGGGCGTGCTGCGCCGGCTCGCGGACGAGGAGGGCATTGCGACGCTGCCCGTGCCCGACAGCGTCGGCGGCCGCTTCAGCGTGCTCTCCGCCGTGGGGCTGCTGCCCGCGGCGCTGGTCGGCATCGACATCGATGCACTCCTCGCCGGCGCCGCCGCCATGGACGAGCGCTGCCGCACGGACGTGCTGCGTGACAACCCCGCCGCACTCTTCGCGGCGCTGCAGTACGCGGCACACACCGAACAGGGCGCCGGCATCCACGTGATGATGGCGTACGGCGACCGCCTCTACGGCTTCGCCGACTGGTTCCGGCAGCTCTGGGCCGAGAGCCTCGGCAAGCGCGTGAACCGCGCCGGCGCGGACGTGTTCGTGGGACCGACGCCCGTCAAGGCGCTCGGGCCGACCGACCAGCACTCGCAGGTGCAGCTCTACATGGAGGGGCCGTTCGACAAGACGGTCACGATCCTGGCGCTGGAGGAGGGCGGCACCGACCTGGTCGTGCCCGACGTGCATCCGGAGCTGGACGCGCTTTCGTACCTCGGCGGCAGCTCGCTCGGTGGGCTGCTCGATGCCGAACGCGTCGCGACGACGCACGCACTCGCAACCAACGGTCGCATGAACATGACGCTCACCCTGCCGCGTGCCGATGCACATGCGGTCGGCGAGCTGCTCATGATGCTGCAGATCGCTACCGTCTACGGCGGCGGCTTCTACGACGTGAACCCGCTCGACCAGCCGGGCGTGGAGCTCGGCAAGCAGCTCACGTACGGCCTCATGGGTCGCAAGGGCTACGACGCGCCCGACACACCCGACGGCGGCACCGACTACCGCAGCAGGTAGCGCGATGATCGCCTGGGTGGACGGCGAGTGGCTGGACGAGACGGCCGCCTCGGTGCCGATCACCGACCGCGGCTTTCTCGGCGCCGACGCGGTGTTCGAGACCGCCCGTCTCCATGACGGCGGCTACTTCCGCCTCGAGCGGCACCTCGAGCGGCTCGAGCAGAGCGCGGCCGTGCTGCGCATCCCGCTGCCGCCGCGAAGCACGCTCAGGGACGTCGCATTCCAGCTCGCGCAGCGCAACGCACTGAGCGACGGCAGCCTGCGCATCACCGTGACACGCGGCAGCGGCAGTGGCTCCTTTGCGCTCGCGACGATCGCTCCCGTCAGCAGCGCCTGGCGCGAGCGCGCCGAGCGCGGCTGGACCCTCATCACCGCGCGCGTGCGGACACCGCCGGCGACCGTCGTGCCCCATGTCGTCAAGACGACAGGCCGCATCTGGTCGCTGCTCGCGCGCCAGGAGGCGGCCGACGCCGGCGCCGACGACGCGCTGCTGCTCACCGTGGACGGCCATGTCGCCGAGGGTCCCACCTGGAACGTCTTCTGGCGCCGCGCTGACACGCTCTACACGCCCGCGCTCGAGACCGGCATCCTGGACGGCGTCACGCGCGCGGAAGTGATCGGCCTCGGGCGCGCGCTCGGGCTCCAGGTGGAGGAGGGCATCTACGGCCGCGACGCGCTCGACTACGCCGACGAGATCCTCGCCACCATGAGCTCCGTGGGCCCGGTCAACATCCGCGTCCTCGATCGCCGACCGCTGCCGGAGCCCGAACTCGGACCGCGTCTGCGCAGCGCCTACTGGGCCGCCGTTGCGGCACACGTGGAGCGGCCAGCGGGAACAGAACCTGCGTAACTGGAGGCGCCTGCCGGAACGGACTGGCCGGCGGAGTCGTCTGCCGGGGCGGAGCGCGTGGCCGGCGGTGCATCCGGAATCGAGAAAATCCTGGAAATCGGTTGAACGCGACGCCTGACACGCGGCGGGACCTCCTGGCGAGCCGGTACCGGCTGGTCAGCCAGCTCGCCGACGACCTTGCGCACGAGATCAAGAACCCGCTGCACGCGATGGTGATCAACCTCGAGGTGCTGCGGCGCCGGCTCACCGCCGGGGATCCGGACATTGCGCTGGAGCGCGCGGCGGTGATCGATCAGGAGATCCAGCGCACGCACCAGCTGGTGGATCTCCTGTTGAAGCTGCTGCGTCCGGAGCGTTCGCGGGATCAGCATGCCCACTCGCTGGCGGGCGCCCTGGACGAGGTGCTGCCGCTCCTTCGCCTGCAGGCAAAGCTGGCGCTGGTGCCCCTCGAGACCGAAGACCTGGACATCGATGCGCCGATCACCGTGGCAGCGCCGGATCTGAAGTTCGCGCTGCTCGCGCTGGCGATGCCGATGATCGACGTGCTGAAGGCGGCGCAGGGCAGGGGAGGCGATCCGACGCCGCTCCGGCTGAGCGTTGCGCACGAGACCGCGGTGCGGATCCGGCTGCACGCGGCCGCGGAGGCCCTGCCGGACACGCAGGCGCGACGGGTCGCGCGGCGGTTTCTCGAGGCGGGTGGGGGGCGCGTGGAAACGAGGCGCGCGCAATCGTCTATGTACATTGTTTTGCCGCGAGTTACGGGAGCTTGACCCCCACTTCGCGCGAGGACTAACTTGAGCGTTATGACGAAAGTCCTGATTGCTGACGACGAGAAGCACATTGTCGACGGGCTGCAGATGCTCCTCCAGGAGGAGGGCTACAGCGTCGACACGGCGAATGACGGCCAGAAGGCGTGGGACAAGGTCCAGTCGGGGGAGTACGGTCTGGTCCTCGCGGATCTGAAGATGCCGAAGATGGACGGGCTGGCGCTGTTCGCGCAGATGCGTGATGCGGGCATCGACAGCGAGTTCATCATCATCACCGGCAAGGGCACCGTGGACAGCGCCGTCGAGGCGATGCGCAACGGTGCCTACGACTACCTGACCAAGCCCCTCGAGATCGACCGTCTCAAGGCGCTGATCCCGAAGGCACTCGAGAAGTACGAGGTGCGCACGGCGAACCGACGCCTGCAGGACCGTCTCGAGAGTCTCACTCGCTATGGCGACATGCTGGGTCAGTCGGAGGAGATGACCCAGATCTACAAGCTGATCGAGGCGGTCGCGCCGTCGTCGGCGAGTGTGCTGATCGTGGGCGAGAGCGGGACCGGCAAGGAGCTGGTCGCGCGCGCGATGCACAACAAGTCGCCGCGCAAGAAGGGGCCGTTCGTCGCACTGAACTGCGGCGCGTTCCCGCGCGAGATCCTGGAGAACGAGCTGTTCGGTCACGAGAAGGGCGCGTTCACGGGCGCGATCAACGAGAAGCCCGGAGCCTTCGAGCAGGCGGATGGCGGCACGCTGTTCCTCGACGAGGTCGCGGAAATGGAGCCGGACATCCAGGTCAAGTTCCTGCGCGCCCTGGAGCAGCGCAGCTTCCGCCGTCTGGGCGGCAAGAAGGAGATCAGCGTCGATATCCGCGTGGTCGCCGCGACGAACAAGAACGTCGAGGAAGCCCTGGAAGAGGGCAAGCTGCGCGACGACCTGTACCACCGCCTCGCCGTGATTCCCGTCTACCTGCCGCCGCTGCGTGAGCGGACCGGCGACGTGCAGCTCCTCGCGGAGGAGTTCCTGCGGCGCTTCGCGGACGAGCAGGGCAAGACGATCGAGGGCTTCAGCGAGGGCGCGCTCGAGTTCATCCAGACGTACCGCTGGCCGGGCAACGTCCGCGAGCTGAAGAACGCGGTGGAGCGCGCGGTCATTCTCTCGAAGTCCGACACGATCGAGGTGCGCGATCTTTCGCCCAAGCGCTTCGGCCTCGAGGAGCGCGAGGTCCACATCCCGGTCGGCACGAGCATCGCCGACTCGGAGAAGGCGGTCACTCTGAAGACCTTCGCGTTCACCGGCGGAGACCAGAAGAAGACGGCGAAGATCCTCGGTGTCACGGAGAAGGATCTCAAGGCGAAACTGCAGACCTACCTCGGCGCGAATGCGACCAAGGCGCGGTCGGCGGCGTCGAAATAGAAAGGAGCCCACATGGCCGATCGGGACGAGTACGCGACCATCGTTATCGAGCGCGACGCGGGAATCGGCAGTTTCCTGCTCGGCGCACTCATCGGCGCGGGTGCCGCGCTGCTGCTTGCACCGCGGGCGGGTGCGGAAACGCGCACGGAGCTGCGTGCGGGGCTGAACCGGCTGCGGGATCGCGCGGAGGACGGGTTCCGCTCGCTGCAGGAGAACGTCAGCGAGCGCTACGACGACGTCCGGACGGAGGTCAGCGGGCGCGTCGGTGCCGCGCGCGATGCATTCGACCGCGGCCGTGAGACCGCCAGCGAGCACGTCCGCGACGCGGGCGCGCGGGCACGAGCGGGTTACGAGGCCGCGCGCCAGCCGCGCGACGCCGGAACGACCGGCGGCGTCGGCGAAACCGAGCTCTGAGACGAAGCGGCCGGTCTCCTGTGGCCGCCACGCCGTCGACCGGCGCTGCCCCCGCCGCCGCACACGCGGAGCGCGGGGGCTCGTCGTCTCTGCAACCCGGCTCTCCGTCGCGCTTCACCAGGGCGCGACGCGCAGCTGGCGACTTCGTGCGCCGCGTCTGGAAGAAGGCGGAGCAGGACCAGATCTTCTTCATGGCCGGCGCGATCGCGTTCAACATCCTGGTCGCCGTCGTGCCACTCATTCTCGCCACGCTCGGCATCGCGGGCCTGCTGCTGCAGAGTCGTTACGGTGCAGGCGCAGAGGAAACGCTCGTCCGCTACATCTTCGAGGCGCTGCCACCCGTCAGCCCCGAGTTCACCGCGCAGGTGCGGGAGTACATCCGCGGATTGCTCGACCAGTCCTCCGGCTTCCTGGGCATCGGTACGCTGATCTTCGCGTGGTTCGCGACGCGACTCGTCGGGACGCTGCGCACCGCGCTCCGTGAGGTCTTCGACATCCAGCAGGACCGCGGCATCATCGCAGGCAAGTTCTTCGACATCGGCATGGTGCTCGTTGCCGGCCTGCTGCTCGCGATCAACGTTGCGCTCACCGTGCTGGTCAATGTTCTCGCGGAGTACGGCTACACGGTGTTCGGCGTGGGGCCCGACCAGGTGCAGGTGCTCAATCAGCTCTACCTCCGGGCGGGCTCGCTGCTGACCATCTGGTTCATGTTCCTGCTCGTCTTCCGCTTCCTCCCGTACCGCCGCATCCAGTGGCGCACGGCGACGGTCGCCGCGACGTTCACCGCCGTGTTCATCGAGCTGCTCAAGCAGGCGTTCGCCTGGTACATCGCGAACATCGCGAGCTACCGTTCGGCCTATGCGAACCTTGCCAACCTGTTCGTGATCTTCCTCTGGATCTACTACTCGGCCGTGCTCTTCATCCTGGGCGGCGAGGTCGCCCAGGTGACGTCGCTGCTGCGGATCCGCAGGCGGCAGAAGGAGCGCCTCGGGTGAGCTCCACTCCCTGAGGCGCCGCGCCGCCGCTAGATTGCCGGCCATGACCGACGCTCCCGAACAGCGGACGCTCGCACGAAACCGCAAGGCACTGCACGAGTACCATGTCGTGGAGCGCTTCGAGGCCGGCATCGTGCTGGCCGGTCCGGAGGTGAAGTCCATCCGGCAGGGCAAGGCGAGCCTGACCGAGGCGTTCGCGCGCATCGACAACGGCGAAGCATGGCTCTACGACATGCACGTGACGCCGTACGATCCCGCGAACCGCTGGAACCTGGACGCGACCCGGCCGCGCAAGCTGCTGCTCTCGAGGCGCGAGCTGCGCCGCCTGATCGGTGCCACGCAGGAGAAGGGGCTGACGCTCGTGCCGCTGGATCTGCACACGAAGCGCGGTCACGTCAAGGTCGAGCTGGCGCTCGCACGCGGCAAGAAGATGCACGACAAGCGCGAGGACGTGAAGAAGCGGGATGCCGAGCGCGAAATGCGCCGGGCGATGCGCAGGGGGTGAGCCGATGCTGCGTGTGCTGAGCGCCGTCCTGATCGCGGGGCTGTCCGCGGCCGCGGCACACGCGCAATCCCCCTCGTTGCGCATGGTCGGCACCGACGGCGAGGCGGTCGTCGAAGGAGTCGTCCTGGACGGCGCGGCCGCGTTCCCTGTTGGCGCGCTGGCACGGCTCGGCGCGACGATCACCGACGAGGTGGTCGAGACGCGCGTGATCCTCTACGGCGACACGCTCGTCTTTGCGGCGGGCTCGCCCTTCTTCCGGGCTGGCAGCAACGTGCACGCGCTGGCGCTTCCCGCCCGCCGTTCGGGCGGCGCGCTCCACCTGCCCGAGCAGTTCTTCCTCGAATGGCTTCCGCAGCAGCATGGTGAGCGGATCGCGTGGCGGAGTGGCGCGCTTCGAGCGACGTCGCCGCTCGTGACGCCCGGTGCGGTGCGGCCATCCGTTCCGGTCACGCGCGTGGTGGTCATCGACCCGGGGCACGGCGGCCGCGACGCGGGCAAGATCGGCCCGAACGGTGTGCGTGAGAAGGACGTCGTGCTCGAGATCGGGCGTCGCCTGCGCGAGCTGCTGAACGAGCGTGGCTACGAGGTGCACATGACGCGCGATCGCGACACGCTGATCGCGCTCGGCGACCGGCCGCACATGGCAAACGAATGGAAGAACGGCCGCCAGCGCGCCGTGTTCCTTTCCATTCATGCGAACTCATGGCGGCCGTCGGTCAAGGGCTTCGAAACGTACTTCCTGTCGGATGCCCGCACGGAGGATGCGCGTCGGGTCGCGGAAATGGAGAACGCGGCCGAGCAGTACGATGAGAACGGCAGCAACGGCGACGACGCGGCCGGGATGATTCTGAACAGCCTGCGCAACGACTTCTACGTGCGTGCGTCCAACGACCTCGCCGAGGTCGTGCAGCGCAGCATCGCGGAGTTCCACGGCGGGCCTGATCGCGGTGTGAAGCAGGCGGGCTTCCGCGTGCTGGTGGGTGCGCTCATGCCGGCCGTGCTGATCGAGACGGCGTACCTGTCGAACCCGGAGGAGGCCAGGCTGCTCGCACGCTCGGATTTCCAGCAGAAGCTCGCCTGGGGCATCGCCGAGGCGGTGGACCGCTTCTTCGCGCAGCACGAGCACCTGTGGACGGAGGGCGCACCGTGAAGCTGTCGCAGCAGCTCCTGGGCACGACGTTCCAGAACCCCGTCATGCTCGCGAGCGGGACGTGCGGCTACGGTGCCGAGCTGGACGAGATCTTCGACATCGACAAGCTCGGCGGGCTTTCGGTCAAGGCGGTGACGGCAGAGCCGCGTGAGGGGAACGCTGCGCCACGCGTGGCGGAGTTCCATGCCGGCATGCTCAACTCGGTCGGGCTCGCCAACGTGGGGCTCGAGGCGTTCCGGCGCGACAAGCTCCCCTGGCTCCGGGACCGGCTGCGGCGGGCGCGCGTGTTCGTCAATGTCGCCGGCCGCACGGCAGAGGAGTTCGGTGAGCTGGTCGCTGCGCTGGACGGCGATGAGGGATTTGCGGCCTTCGAGCTGAACGTGTCCTGCCCCAACGTGAAGGAGGGCGGCGCGATCTTCTGCTCGCGCGAGGACCTGCTGGCCGAAGCGGTGCGCTCGGCGCGGCGGGCGACGCGGCGACCACTCGTCGTGAAGCTCGCGCCCAATGTCCCGGACATCGGAGCAATGGCTGCCGTTGCCGTGGCCGAGGGAGCGGACGCACTCACGCTGGTCAACACGGCGCCCGGCCTGCTCTTCGACGTTCACACCCGCACGCCGGTGCTCGGCGCGGGCTCCGGCGGCACGAGTGGACCCGGCCTGCTGCCGATCGGCGTGCACGCCGTATGGCAGGCCCGTCGGCGCGTGGACGTGCCGCTGATCGGAGCGGGTGGCATCCGCTCGGGTGAGGACGCCGTGCAGTACCTGCTGGCGGGGGCCTCGCTGGTCCAGATCGGAACCGCCAGCTTCGCGGACCCTCGCGCGGGAATCCGTGTATTGCAGCAACTCGAACGCTACGGCGACGTTGCCGGCATTGCGGACCTGAGCGAGCTGATCGGGGCAGGCCGCGTCGGCTGAACCCGAAGACTGCAGGATACATGGCCGACCTCATTGTTGCGCTCGACCTCCCCTCGAGCCAGGACGCCCTGGGGCTCGTCGATCGACTCGGCGAGACGGTCGGCTGGTACAAGGTTGGCTCTCCACTCTTCACCCGCTCCGGCCCGCGACTGCTCGAGGAGCTCGCCGGCCGCGGCAAGCGCATCTTCCTCGACCTCAAATTCCACGACATCCCGAGCACCGTCGCGGGCGCCGTCGAAGCAGCGGCGTCGCATGGCGTGCATCTGCTGACCGTGCACGCCACGGGAGGCACGGACATGCTCCGGGCGGCGGCCGCGGCCGCGGGCAAGGACGGCCCGCGTGTGCTCGCCGTCACCATTCTGACCTCGTTCACGCCGGCTGGCGTCGAGGAGGTCTGGGACCGCGAGCTGCTTTCCGTTCGCGACGAGGTGTCGCGCCTGGGTGACCTGGCCGCCGCAGCCGGCGTGCACGGCGTCGTGTGCTCGCCGCTCGAAGCCGAGCTGATGCGCCGGCGCCAGGGTGCGGGCTTCCTGATCGTGACGCCGGGGATCCGCCCCGCGGAGTCCGAGAAGGGCGACCAGGCGCGTGTGGCAACGCCCGAAGCGGCCGCACGCGCGGGCGCCGACTACCTGGTGGTCGGCCGACCCATCTGGCAGGCTGCCGATCCGGTGGATGTCGCGACGCGCATCCGCCAGTCGATCGCAGTCCCGGAGCGCGTATGATCCGGCTTGCCACGCTGCTCGTTCTGCTGTTCCTCGCAGCACCCGCGCACGCGCAGCAGGACCTCGATGCCGCCATGCAGCGCGTCGCGCGGATGTGGGAGCGCGGCGACGTCCGCGGCCTCACGCAGAGTGCATCCGGCAGCGGCTTCGCGCTCGAGTTCGACTCCGGCCGTACCGGACCCGTCGCGTCGCGCCAGGCCGCGGCAGCACTGCGCCGGCTCTTCGAGGATCAGCAGACGATCTCCGTGAAGCCGGGTGTCACCCGGGTCAGCGGCGGCAGGCCGCAGCGCGCATTCGGCGAGCTGGAGTGGATCACGCGTCCCCGAGGCACTACCATACCCGAGCGCCGCACGGTATTCGTTGCGCTCGTCCGCGAGGATCGGGGCTGGAGGGTCACAGAGATCCGCGTCATGCCCTGACGCATCGCAGTGACAGCACTGCCGGATCGTGCTTCTCCGCACATCCGGCCATGGCGGCGCCCGATCGACTCTTACAGGATCCGACATGGCGCTGCGCTTCTACAACACGCTGTCCCGCTCTCTCGAAACGTTCGAGCCGGCCGACCCCGCCAGGGTCGGCGTCTACGCGTGCGGGCCCACCGTCTACCGGCCGCCCCATATCGGCAACTTCCGGACGTTCATCTTCAATGATCTGCTCCACCGCTACCTCGAGTGGAAGGGGTACGGCGTGCGCTTCGTCATGAACCTGACGGACGTCGAGGACAAGATCATCAATGATGCGGTCGCCCGTTCCGTGCCGATTGAAGCGGTGACGGCCCCACAGATCGAGAACTTCCAGCGCGATCTCGAGCGTGTCGGCATCCGTCCCGCGGACGTCTACCCGCGCGCGACCGACCACATCCACGACATGATCTCGATCATCGAACGGCTGATCGAGAACGGGCACGCGTACGAGAAGGACGGCTCCGTCTATTTCGCGATCAACAGCTTCCCGGGCTACGGCAAGCTCAGCCGCATCGAGCTGGTCGACACGCGCGCGGGGGCAGGTCTCGCGACGCGTGCGATCGACGCCGACGAGTACGAAAAGGAAGACGCGCGCGACTTCGCACTCTGGAAGGCGGTCAAGGACACCGACCGCGAAGTGGGCGCTGCCTGGGAGACGCCGTGGGGCGAAGGACGCCCCGGCTGGCACATCGAGTGCTCCGCAATGAGCATGGCCGAGCTGGGCGAGACCTTCGACATCCACACCGGCGGCGAAGACCTCGTGTTCCCGCATCACGAGGACGAGATCGCGCAGTCCGAGGGCGCGACCGGCAAGCCCTTCGTGCGCTACTGGCTCCACGTCAAGCACCTGCTCGTCAATGGCGAGAAGATGTCGAAGTCGAAGCAGAACGACTTCACCATCGGCCAGCTCGTCGACATGGGCCATTCGCCCGCCGCAATCCGCTTCATCCTCATCGGCGCGCAGTACCGCAAGGAGCTGAACTTCTCCTTTGCCGGCCTCACCGATGCAAAGAACGCGATCCAGCGACTGCTCGACTTCGATCGGCGGCTCGGCGAGGCCGCCGCGATGGCTGGTGCGGGAGGCGACGGACGCCCCGCCGGCTCGCCGGATCCGACGAGTATTGCGCCCGCCGCCGCGCACGACCACGGCACGGACTCGCTTGCCGACGTCGCGGCGCGCGCGCTGCAGCGCTTCGAAGAGGCGATGGACGACGACCTCAACACGCCCGGTGCCCTGGCCGCGCTGTTCGATTTCGTGCGGGAATCCAATGCCGCACTGGATCGTGCCGGAGCGCGGATCGCGACCCGGGACGTCGAGGCCGCGCGCAACGCACTCGAGCGCATGGACGACGTGCTCGGCGTGCTCGCGCTGGCGCGCACCGAAGCAACCAGCGTTGAGGCCGGCTTCGCCAACTGGGTCGAGGAACGCATTGCCGCACGCGCCGATGCACGCAGCCGCCGCGACTTCGCCGCCGCCGATCGCATTCGCGACGAGCTGGCCGCCGCCGGCGTGGTCGTGGAGGACACACCGGGCGGCGTGCGGTGGAAGAAAGCGTGAGTCGGGAGCCGGTGAGATCATCAAAGGCTGTGCGCGTGCGTGGCATGCGGACGGCCCGGCGGAGGGTGTAGTGGCGTGAGCGCATCCGTCCTGCTCGTCGACGACGACACGCAGGTCCGCACCGTGCTGCAGCGCGCCTTCCAGCGCGCCGGCTACGACGTGCTCACCGCCATCGACGGCACCCGCGCCCTCGACACGTACGCGCGCGACGCCGCAGATCTCGTGATCCTCGATCTCGGCCTTCCCGACATCCCCGGCCTGGACGTCCTCCAGCGTCTCCGCGCCATCCAGCCGAACGCCGCCATCATCGTCCTGACCGGCCAGGCGGACCTCGAAACCGCGGTCGCCGCCATGCGCGCCGGCGCCGAGAACTTCCTCGCCAAGCCGGTCGACATCCAGCACCTCTACGCCGCCGCCGAGCGCGCGCTCGAGAAGGTGCAGCTCCGCAGCAGGACCACGTACCTGGAAGAAGCGCACGGTTCCAGCGCGAAACAGGCGGGGAGCGGGGTCGGGCTGGCAAACGCACCCGTGATGCGCGCGGTGGACGAGCGCATCGCCCTCGTCGCCCCGACCGACACCACCGTCCTGCTCCTCGGCGAAACGGGCACCGGCAAGAACTGGTTCGCGCGCCGCGTGCACGCGCTTTCCACGCGCGCGAAAGGGCCGTTCGTCGAGGTGAACTGCGCCAGCCTGAGCGCAACTTTCCTCGAGTCCGAGCTGTTCGGCCACGAGAAGGGCGCGTTCACCGATGCGCGCACCATGAAGCGAGGACTGTTCGAGGTCGCCAGCGAGGGCACGCTCTTCCTCGACGAGATCGGTGACCTCGCGCCCGAGCTGCAGCCCAAGCTGCTGCGGGCGCTCGAGTCACGGCAGTTCCGCAGGCTCGGAGGCACGCGCGACCTGACCTCCAGTGCGCGGCTCATCGCCGCGACCAACCGCAACCTCCAGAACGCCGTCGCCGACGGGCGCTTCCGCGAGGACCTCTACTACCGCATCGCCGTTCTGCCCATCGAGCTGCCGCCGCTCCGCACCTGGGACATCCCCGGACGCGAACGCCTCGCCGCCGACCTGCTGCACCAGCTCGCCGGCGGCCACGAGGCCGCCATCGACAGCGACGCACTCCAGCGCATAGCCGCCTACCACTGGCCCGGCAACATCCGCGAGATGCGCAATGTCCTCGAACGCGCCCTCATCCTCGCCGGCCCCGACGCCCACATACGGACCGAGCACCTGCCGGCCGAAGTCGCACGAGCCGGCGGCGCGGCCGGTCCGGCCGGAAATGCCGGGGCGCTGCCGGTCGACCTCACCCTGCAGGAGCTGGAACGGCAGCACATCGTACGCGTGCTGGAGCACTGCGGCGGGAACCGGACGCGCGCCGCACGGATGCTCGGCGTTTCGCGCGTGGGCCTCTACAAGAAGCTTCGGCGACTCGGCATCGATCAGCGGCGCTGAGGGGCGGTGTTCTGCGAGGGCTGCTGTATCCGATTGCAGCGGCGTGTCCATTGTTAACGGCGGCGCATCCGGTCGCGAAATCCGTGGCGCGATGATTCTTCTGGCCATGGGCAGATGTTAACGATGTCATCATCGCTGCCGACGGCGGCGAGGCCCGATTCTCCGCTTTCGCCTGTGCCGCAACGGTTTTCTGACAGATCAGCACGCGGTACGCCTTTCGCACCTGTGCCACCGACAACTGTATCGTGAATCGGCGAACCGACGGTGGGCGGCGACGTGATCGGCAGGATCCTGGCAGGCGCGATTCTGGGGGCAGGGGTGCTCGTGTGCCCGGCGCTGGCGTCGGCTCAGCAGTCGGCGGCGGCGAGCGTCCGGATCGTGGTGGCCCCCGTGGACCGCGTCGGGTTCGAGCCGGAGCAGCAGCCCGGGACGAACCTGGCCGCCGGCCAGGAGCAGCGCGCGAGTGGCGGCCCATCGCTGGAAGATGCAGGTGTGCCGATGCCGTCGCCGTCGTTGGAAGCCGGGGTCGTCGTCCTATCGGCTGCGATGCGGCAGCGTGGCACAGATACGCCGGGCAGCGTCTGCCCCCGCGTGACGGCCCGCCCCGGCTTTCCGCCGCCGGTGCTGACAGTGACTCGTGAGCGAGTGGCCGTCCCGGCCGGGGAAGCCGCTTCGCTGGTCCCGGAGGTTCGGCGTTCAGCCGGTGCGGAGCCGGTCTCCGCGCCATCCGTGCGCAGTGGCGGGCCGGTCGAGGTGGTGACCTGCACGCTGATCGCGCCCTGAGCGTTCTGTCGCTCGCCATTGAAAGCAGCGCCCGGCGTCATCGGACGACGCCGGGCGCTGCTGTTTCTGGCCGACCCTGTCTCTGCTGACGACTACGGGCGCGCGCTCACCGGAAGCGCACGAGAGCGCTTGCCGTGGCGTGTGAGCCGACGTCCACGTTGAGGTAGCGGCACGTGCCCGCGTCGGCCCGGCTGGTTGCGGCCACGAAGACGTACTGCTGCTCGATCGGATCCCAGCGGATCCCCGTGTTGCTGTCCGCATACGTCGCCGTCAGGTCGCTCGACGCGACGGTCGCGCTGCACGCGAACGGAGCGCTCCAGGTGATCTCGAAGAGATCGCTCCGGTCGGGGACGACGGCGCCGCTGGAATCCCGCAGGTTCCACTTGAATGGAATGCGCTGACCGGCGCGGGCCGCGTTGGCCGTCGGCAGATTCTCGACCGGCGGATAGAACCCGTCGAAGGCAAAGGTCACGGTATACGCGCGGCTGGCACTCGACGTATTGCCCGCCTGGTCCTGCGCCTGGACGACCAGCTCGTGCGCGCCGAACGCGTCGGTCGGAAGCACGTCCCCATCAGCGGTGCTGCCCGTGCAGGTCGCCATTCCCGCCGTCGCGTCGCTGCACTGGAACGCAGCCGTCACCAGCTGGTCCCGGAAGAAATCCGGCGCAGGTTCGGCCGGGCTCGCGATGGCGATCACGGGAGCCGTTGCATCGTAGTGGAAGCCGAACATCGCAACGTCACTCGTGTTGCCTGCGACGTCCGTGCACGTGCCGCTCAGTGTGCCGTTTGCGGTGTCGGGCCCGTCGTAGCTCGCATCCGTGCAGACGGCGATGCCGCTGGTCGCATCGGCGCCGCTCCAGGCGACAGCGAACGGGGCATTGTACCAGCCACCGTGATCGGCCGACCGGTCCGGTGCAGCCGTGACTCCCGACGGCGGCGTCGCGTCGCGGCGAATCATCACGCTCTCCGTCGTCGTGCCGCCCGCGCTGGTCGCGGTGCAGGTGAACGTGATGCCATTCGTGTCCTGCACGACCACCCTGGTCTCACAGCCGTCGCTGGACTCGATGCTGGATTCCGCGTCGACAATGCTCCACGCGACCCCGACGTCGCTCACGTACCATCCGTCATTGCCGGATGTCCCCGTGATCTCGGCTTCGACCACCGGGGGCGTGAGATCCTGCGGTCCGTCGCAGGAGGTCGGTGCACTGGCGGGGTAGGGCGGCTCGGGCAGCACCGCACGCAGCTCGGCCGGCATGCGCGCGTAGATACGGCTGGCGTAGCGGGCGGTGTCGTGGTCGTCGAGGTTGCCGAGCGCAAAGATCGCCTGGAAAACAGTGGCCACCGACGCCAGATCCGCGAGGTCGAGCTGCGACACGATCGACGCCAGCTCCTCCGGCGTCGTCAGCAGCATCTCGGTGTCGTTCCGTCGCACCACGCACGCACCATTGTCGGGCACGATGTTGTTCAGCACGCTCACGTGCCTGTACGGCAGGAGCAGCGGCACGACCGGCGCGACGTGCGGCACGGGATCGCGGTCGTTCACCCATCGCTGCGAGCGTGCGCCGAAGGCGGCGTCGAACGTCGCGGCAATGTCCTCGCTGAAGACGCGCGGGGCGCCGTAGGTGTACACGCCGTCGACCGTGACGTCGTGCTCCGTGCGCAGCAGGTGCGCAGTCACGGTCGCGAGAGCGCCGCCCAGGCTGTGACCGGTGAGCCATACCTTTCTGCCGCCAGCGTTCTCGAGCTCCGCCGCGACCTGCTCGATGACCCGGCGCGAGCCGGCCTGAAAGCCATCGTGGACGCCGTTGATCATCACGAACGCGAGGTCGACGTAGATGTCGCGCAGCTCGAACTCGAGGGCGGCCGGGTCGGCTTCCGTGCCCCGGAAGATGACGAACACGGCGTCGTCGTTCTGCGCGATGATCACTTCCGTGTCCGTAAGGGGGTCCTCGATCATCCGGAAGGTGCCGAGTCCAAGGGGCGCAAAGTGCGCTTCGAATGCCGCGAGGAAGCCGGCATCGTCCGCCGCCCCCACGAGCGACACGTACGCGTAGTGGCTCAGCAGCGACAGCAGGTACGAGTTCGCCCACTCGTGGGAGGTGGCGTCCGCCACGAAGTGGTCGAAGGCGACGCTGCCCGGTTCCTCCGTCGCGAGGGCGGCGACCGGCGCCAGGTCCTGCACCGGCGCGGTGGGTGACTGCGAGTCACGACAGGCCACTGCTCCAAGGGTGAGCAGCAGCGCACCCGTCCAGCGGGTGATGCGCATGATACCTCCGATGAGATGAGGGCAGAGCAGATCTCATCATCACCATGCGCGCGAGTGCCCTCGCGGGGATCACGACCGGCGCCGAAGGTCCGGCCGCCTCGCGGGCCCGTTGCACCCGGTCCCGATTCTTACGATCTTTCCTGGCGACGCCGGCGTAGCTCAGCGGTAGAGCACCCGATTTGTAATCGGGCGGTCGTCGGTTCAATCCCGACCGCCGGCTCTTGGAGGGTTTCTGCAGGACACAGAGCCGTCGGCGCGTTGCGCGCCGGCGGCTTCGTTCATTCGGGTGGTTCCGTCTCCGCTCCGCCGCTGGTGCGGAAGATCACATGCGCCGACGGGCCGCACCCCATGGCATCGCAGTCGTGCGGTTCGTCCGGCAGCGGCTCGCCGCTGACGACGACCTCATCCCCGTCCGTGTAGACCTGCGCCAGGTCGAATCCCGGCGGCACGCCATCCGCGCGGATCGCGCTCGCCCGGCGGATCGCGGCGAGGAGGCCATCGCCGGCGTAGCGTGCGAGCAGCAGATGCGACGCTCGCTCCAGCACGTCCGCCATCGCGCCATTCCGCTCCGCACGCTCGGCATCGACGCCCGTCGGCGTGTCCTCGCGTATCGCTGCGGCCCACGTCCGCAGGATCTCAGAGAGCCGGGCAGGCTCGTCCGGATGCTCCACCAGTCCAACCTCCCGCGTCACGGTCATAGCGCACCGCGCCGAAACGACGCACTGCGGGCGCGTACCGTTCAACTTTCGCGCCCGTGCAGCCGATCGCGGCACGTCGCGCGGAACACGATAAGCCGCGACAGGATCCTTCACCACCTGTACTGCACGCCGTTGCCGGTTGCGTCATGAACACAGGTGTTATCTTGCGGCACCGTGAACCGAACAACAGACGAGTCGATGATGCAGGATCTCTGGACCCGGACCTTCGGGAGCGGCTGGACGAGCACGCTGGCAGGACTCGCGCTCGTGCTCCTCACGGCCGGCTTGCTCTATCTGATCACACGGCGCTACGTCCTCGCGCTCGTGCGCGCCATCGTGCGGCGCACGCGCATGCGCTGGGACGAGGTCGTGTTCGACCGCAGCGTGCTGTCGCGTGCGGCCGCGTTCGTGCCGCTGGTCGTCGCGCAGGTCGGGCTGCGGTTCGTGCCCGGCATGAGCCCGCTCGCCCTGGACATCGCCGAGCGGATCGTGAGCGCCGCGTTCATCCTGGTCGGTGCACTCGTTTTCGACGCCGTGCTCACCGCCGGCCACGCCCTGTATCAGCGCCTGCCGCTCGCGGAACGACGACCCATCAAGAGCTACGTCCAGCTCGCCAGGATCTTCCTCTATGCCGTCGCCCTGATCTTCATCGTTTCCCGGCTCGCCGGCCGCACGCCCTGGTATTTCGTGAGCGGCCTCGGCGCGATGATGGCCGTCATCCTGCTCGTCTTCCGCGACACGCTGCTCTCACTCGTCGCCAGCGTGCAGCTCACCAACAACGACCTCGTGCGCGTCGGCGACTGGATCGAGATGCCGCAATTCGATGCCGACGGCGACGTCGTCGACATCGCGCTCAACAACGTCAAGGTCCGGAACTGGGACAAGACGGTCAGTGTCATTCCCACGCACAAGTTCCTGGAGCACAGCTTCAAGAACTGGCGCAGCATGTTCGAAGGGGGCGGACGACGCATCAAGCGCTCGATCCACATCAACACGTCCACCGTCCGGTTCCTGGACGACGACGAGATCGAGCGCTTCTCGCGCTTCGCGCTGCTGCGTGAGTACATGGCACAGAAGCAGGAGGAGCTCGCACAGTACAACGCGCGCTTCGCCGACGACGCCTCCGTCGTGCCCAACGCACGCCGACTCACCAACATCGGGACCCTGCGCGCCTACATCATCGCATACCTGCGCCAGCACCCGCGCATCCACCAGGAGATGACCTTCCTGGTGCGCCAGCTCGCGCCCACGCCCGAGGGCCTGCCTCTCGAGATCTACGTCTTCACCAACGACACTCGCTGGGCTCACTACGAGGCGATCCAGGCGGACATCTTCGATCACATCCTCTCCATGGTCCCGGAGTTCGGCCTGCGCGTGTACCAGCGGCCGTCGGGCTACGACGTAGCGCCGCTGGCAGTGGCCGAAGCGGCCGGCTAGCGGCGGGGCCGCCCGGGAGACAGCGGACCGCGGGGTCCGCGGGCTTCCGGGGGCGCGCTGACCGCGCAGCACCCAACCATACCCGATCGCACACAGGCTCAGGAGCCGCTTCCCGGTTCGTTTTACGCAATATGTCAATATGATACTTGATATATTTCAGCCGGCGTTGCATGGTATGGCCGGACAGGTCCGACTTCTTCATTGGCAGGGAGGAACAATGGTGATCGTAACAGGGAGTGCAGACGCTGGACGCCCTCCAGACGCAACATCCGGCGAGGGTGTTCAGGTGCACGGCGCCGGCGCGCCACTGCGCCGACTGCTCGAGGTTTCCGTGCTTGGACTGCTGGTCGGCGCTGGGGTCGGGTGCGACGACGGGATGGGTCCGCTGTCCGGGCGGCCGCAGCCGCTCGATCCGGCGCTGGTTGCGGAGGGCAGGGACATCTTCCGGTTCGACACCTTCGGCGACGAGACGTACTGGACGGACACGCTCCGGCTGCACGAGGTCATCGAGTCCGCGGTGAGCCCGGAACTGGCGCTCCAGGTGGGGCTCAAAGTGGACGCGGACGCGCTGCCGCAGTCCGTGAAGGACGCGATCGCGGCAGGCGATGTGGACCTGACGGACCCCGCGACCACGCTTGCGCTGCTCGAGCTCGACGCGGTGCTGGGTGTCAGGGGCGAAGTCGAGGAGGTCGATGGAGTGCGGCGGCTGGGCCGGGTCGGCATCACCTGCGCGCTCTGCCACTCCACGGTGGACAACAGCTTTGCTCCGGGGATCGGGAGCCGACTGGACGGCTGGGCCAATCGCGACCTGAACGTCGGTGCCATCGTCGCACTCTCTCCGGCCGTCCCTGACAACCTGAAGCAGATCCTGAACGCCTGGGGGCCGGGCCGCTACGATCCTCGCATCAACATCGATGGCCTGAACACGCCGATCGTGATCCCGCCCGCGTTCGGCCTCCGGCACGTGGCGCGCGAGACCTTCACCGCCGATGGCGTGGTGTCGTACTGGAACGCATACGTCGCGGTCACGCAGATGCACGGACGGGGCGATTTCAGCGATCCGGCGCTCGGCATCTCGATCGACGTCCCCGACGCCGAGGACCAGGTCACGAGCAAGCTGCCAGCGCTGCGCGAGTACCAGTTCAGCCTGAAGGCTCCGGCGGCCCCGGCCGGCTCGTTCGACGTCGCGGCAGCGGAGCGCGGCCGCGGCGTATTCAACGGGCGCGCACGCTGCGCGACGTGTCACATTCCCAACCAGTCATTCACCGACGTGAACGACGGAACGCTGCACGCGCCGTCCGAAACGGGGATGGATCCCGCGTACGCCGATCGCACGGTCACCGGGCTCTACCGCACCACCCCCCTCGCCGGCGCCTGGCAACACGCGCCGTACTTCCACGATGGCAGCGCAGCGACGTTCGACGAGGTGGTCGATCATTACGTCGACGTGCTGTCGCTGAACCTTACGGCGCAGCAGCGACGCGACCTGATCGAGTACCTGAAGTCGTTGTAGCGCGTACCGCCTGCCGGGAGTGCTGCGCGCCGGGAAATCAGCTGGTCACCATGCAGTCTTGATCGGAATGGGTGTTTACGCGAGATTTCCCGGCTGCAGGACACCTGCGGGCGTAGCTCAGCTGGCTAGAGCGTCAGCCTTCCAAGCTGAATGTCGTGGGTTCGAATCCCATCGCCCGCTCTGGAAACCCCGCCGCACCCGCGGCGGGGTTTTCCGTAACCCTCTGTACGGCACGGCTCGCGATTTCGCTGACCGGAGCCGAGATGGCAGCGGGGCTGCGTCGGCCTGGGAACCGCGGCGCCAGCGGCCCCGGAGCGCCGACAACCAAGTCAACGTTGCCTGGATCCGCCCTCCGACCCTCGAGAGCAACGTTGCCTTTGAATATCATGGCCAACGTTGCACTCGTTCAGGACGCGTGTATCGCGAGCAACGTTGCCTTCGACCCCCAGGCACCGTCGTCGAAAGGGGGGAGCGCGCCCGCGGGCACTGTCCGCGCGGGTGCCCCGGACTCGCCCCTCGCCGGTGCCGGGACGACCCGTCCCCGCCGGCCGACACAGCGCTGACCCATCCCGCTGCCGAGCCCACGGGAACCGCGCGTCCTCGACCCGCCGAACCCTTGACGCCACTGCGCTTTCCCTGTAAACTGCAAGTCTGTCCCGGAACCGCGCCCCTTCGGCCACTGCTGTGGGTCGACGCGCGCCGGGCCGGCTCGAGGTGGGAGCATTCTATCGCGGCACAGCCTGCCGTGCGTTGACCACCGGGGCCCAGGAACTGGAAGGCGGGCTGACTACTGCGTGTTCTGCAGCCGGAACGTGCGCGACGTCCTGCGTACGGACCCACCCCGCCCTCTGCCGGCAACGCCGGCGCTGCTACCGGTACGACAAGTTGAACTGAGTTCGAGTACGTACTTCGAGGGAGACCATGGCGAAGGCAAAGTTCGAGCGGACGAAGCCGCACGTGAACGTGGGGACGATCGGGCACGTGGACCACGGGAAGACGACGCTGACGGCGGCGATCACGACGATCCAGGCGGCCAAGGGGCTGGCGGACAAGGTG
>DASTYK010000015.1 GCA_035764935.1 Longimicrobiales bacterium
CGCTCCGCCCGCCACAGCTCCAGCATCTCGCGATACACATCCGGCCGCGCGTCCGCCAGGTTGCGCGTCTCCCCCGGATCCGCCTCCACGTCGTACAGCTCGAAGCCGGCCTCGTCGAATGGCGGCTCCAGTGTCACGAGCTTCCATGGCCCGCGTCGCACGAACGCGCGGCCCGCGTGGAACAGCGTCGTCACGTAGTCGGCGTCGTGCACGGTCGTCGCATCCCCCGCGAGCAGCGCGGCCATGCTCTCCCCTTCCATCGCGCGTACGGAGCCGTTGTCGGGGTACGTGGCGCCGGCGAGCTCGAGGAACGTGGGCGCGAGGTCCATCACGGTCGTGTAGGCGCGGTTCATCGTTCCGCGCTGCGTGACCTGCGGTCCGGCGATGATGAGCTGCGCGGCCATGCCGCCCTCGCGCGTGTACGTCTTGTAGCGGCTGAACGGCGCGGCGCCGGCCTGCGCCCAGCCGCGGCCGTACGAGATCCACGAGTCGGGCCGGCCCATGTTCTCGTACGAGTTGTCGTAGCGCGCCTGCAGGTACTCGACGAACGGGCCGGTCAGGTAGAAGTCCTCCGAGCCCGCGGCGCCGTTGTCGGACATGAAGACGATCAGCGTGTTGTCGTAGACGCCGCGCTGCTTCAGCCGATCGATGATGCGGCCGATGTGGTGGTCGAGGTTCTCCACCATCGCCGCATACAACTCCATCTTGCGCGCCTCGATGCGACGCTGTTCCGCATCGAGCGAGTCCCATGGCGTGATGGCTTCGTTGCGTGGCGGCGGCTCTGCGTCCGGAGGCAGGATGCCCTTCTGCTTCAACCGATCGAGGTTCCGCTCGCGCAGGACGTCGTATCCCTCGTCGTACTGACCGCGGTAGCGGTCCAGCCACTCGTCGGGCACCTGGAGCGGCCAGTGCGGCGACGTGTACGCGGCGAACGCGAAGAACGGGCGGCCGTCGTCGAGCTGCTCGTCGATGAACCCGATCAGCCGGTCCGTGAACAGCTCCGTCGAGTACCGGCCCGCCGGATACTCCGCCTCCTCGCCGTCCTCCCGGTACAGGGAGCCGCCCTCGAAGAAGCCGACGGCGTTGAAGTGGTTCGCAGCGCCGTGCGTGAGCTGGTACGAGCGCTCGAAGCCGGCGGCGAGCGGGCTCTGCTCGCGCGCGTCGCCCAGGTGCCACTTGCCGGTGCTGTACGTGTGGTAGCCGGCCTCTCGCAGCAGCCGCGGGAACGGCACGACGCGATCCGACAGGTAGCCCTCGTAGCCGGGGAATCGTGCGAGCACCGAGTCCGGGCTCTGCTGCCCCATCCCGGCCACGTGGTTGTTGTTGCCGGTCAGCAGCATCGCGCGCGTGGGCGCGCACATCGGCGCGGTGTGGAAGTTGGTGAAGAGGATGCCCTCTTGGGCGAGGCGGTCGATGTTGGGCGTGCGGATGTCGCTGCCGTACGGGCCGGTGTCGGTGTAGCCGAGGTCGTCGGCGACGAGGAGCAGGATGTTGGGGCGATCGGCGCGGGTGGCGGCTTCAGCGGGTGCACGCGCGGGGGCGCAGGCCGAGAGGACGACGAACGCCGCGATCACGCTGAGCGGGAGAAACGGGCCGGGGACGATCGGGGGACGTCGCATTCTGGGCCTCGCCTGTCGATGTCGGGGGCGTCGCGCTGCACTCCGCTGCACGTATGAATGGAGCGATCATCATCCGGTCGCCAGCGTCTTGACCGACGCCGACCAGCTCACCTCCTGACGCACCTTGACGCTATAGTACTACAAATAGAATCTTAGTATCATGGTAACGAGCACCCCGTCCGGCCGCTTCGTCCTCCGCCTCGCGCCGAGCCTCCACGCGCAACTGACGCAGTCCGCGCGCAAGGCCGGCCTTTCGCTCAATGAACACTGCACGCGCAGCCTGGTTCGCGCCGAGGCCCTCCCGGAATCACCCGTGACTGAAGTCGTGGCTGCGGCAATCGAGCAGCTCGGCCCCGGCCTGGTCGGCGCTGCCATCTTCGGCTCCTATGCCCGTGGCGAGGCGGGATCATCGTCGGACGTGGACGTGCTGTTCGTCGTGAGCGACGAGGTCGAGGTGACGCGGTCGTTGTACGATCCGTGGGACGTGCGGGAATTCACGATCGATGGCCACCGCGTGGAGCCACACTTTGCGAGGATGCGCGTCGAAGCGGATCGCATCTCCGGATTCTGGGCGGAGATCGCCGTGGACGGCGTGGTCGTCTACGATCCGGAGCTGGCTCTCGCGCGTGAGCTGATCCGCATTCGGCGCGCGATCCTTGGTGGCCTGATGGTTCGCCGCACGGCCGGCGGACATTCGTGGTGGTCGGCCGCGTGATGCAGAACCGCGACCTCGCCCGTGACCACGTATGGCGCTCGGAGATCCGGCTTCGAGCGCTGGCTGTTCTGTACGATGCGGAGAGCTGGGCGGACGTCGTGCGCGAATCGCAGGAGATCGTCGAGCTCGTCCTCAAGGGTCTGCTGCGCAGTTGTGGCGTGGCGCCGCCGCGTGTGCACGACCTGTCCGAAGTACTGCTGGCTGAACGAGACCGACTGCCGCCGCTGCTGGAAGAGCACCTGGACCGGATGGTCGCCGTTTCACGACGCCTGCGCCGCGACCGCGAGCTCGCATTCTACGGTGCCGAGGACCTCACGCCGTCGGGCTTCTACACGGTCGAGGATGCGGATCGTGCGCGAGCGGATGCGGAGGCGCTCGTCGCGCTCATTGCGCCTCACGTCTGACCGATACACGCGCGTAGTCACGGCAACGTCAGTACAACGCTCAGTCCGCGCATCATGATGATCCACTCCTCATGAAGGTTGACCTCCCGGTCATGCGTGCGTACTCTGCGTTTCATGGTGTACAATACAGGACACTGTTCACTCCGCATCCCGGAGCCCGCAGAAGTATGCGGGCGCCGCCGAGCCGTACCGCCCCAGCTTCTATCTGATCCGACCGCGACTGCGTTCACTCCATATACCAGCCAGACCTTCGATCCACGTCCCTTCAGCCGGGAGGTGCCGCTGCCCCGTTGCCAAGAAGCCTGATCCTTCTCTCTCAGACCCGAAACATCAGGAGCGCGCAATGTATCAGCACAGCCACTCGGCACGGCCGCGTGTATTCGCGGTCGCGCTCGCAGGGCTGCTCGTCGGCGGAGTAATGCCAGCGAGCGCACAGGAAACGGGCACCGTTGCCGGCACGGTCGTGCACGCGAGTACTGCCCAGCCGATCGTCGGTGCCCAGGTCGTGGTAACGGGCAGCGGCATTGGCACGGTTACCAATGCGGAGGGCCAGTTCCTCCTGCTCAACGTGCGACCCGGCGAACGCGAGATCCGCGTTCACATGCTGGGTTACTCCGCTGCGAGCCGTCGTGTCGATGTCACCGCTGGCGCGACGACCACCGTGGAATTTCAGCTCGAGGAGTCGGCGATCGCGCTGGACCAGGTCGTCGTCACCGGGCAGGCGCGCGAAACGCGACGCCGTGAGGTGGCCGCCTCGATCGCGTCTGTGGACGCCTCCGAGCTCGAGGACGCCGCGATCACTTCGGTTGCGGAGATGCTGCAGGGCAGAAACCCTGGCGTGACCGTGCTGCCGGGCGGCGGCAAGGTCGGCCAGGGCACCAAGATCGTGCTGCGCGGCCCGTCGAGTCTGTCGCAGGGCGTGGAGCCGCTGATCTACGTGGACGGCGTGCGGATGGACAACTCGACCGCGACAGGTGTCTTCACGGGTGGTGAGGGCTGGACGGGCCTGGACGACATCAACCCCAATGACATCGAGCGGATCGAGGTCGTGCGTGGCGCGGCGGCCGCGACGCTGTACGGCACAGAAGCTTCGGCCGGCGTGATCCAGATCTTCACGAAGCGGGGCAAGCAGGGTGAACAGCGCTGGAATTACAGCGGTGAGTTCGGCGTGTCGAACAGCCCGAAGGACTGGTGGGGTGTCTCGGTCTACAGTGACTGGTTCTATGACGCGTACGTGAACAACAACGCGACGCAGCAGCAGCATCAGCTCTCGACCTCCGGCGGCCAGGAAGGCTACAGCTTCTATGCGTCGGGCTCGTACAGCACCCAGGACGGGCTGCTGCCGGGCAACTCCACGGAGTACAAGTCGTTCCGCGGTAACCTGCAGCTCTTCCCGCGGAGCGACCTGGTCCTGAATATCGGCACCGGCTACTCCGACCGTTTCGTTGCGATGCCGCAGGACGCGAACAACATCTACGGGTACGGCATCAATGCACTGACGGCGGGGCCGCGCGGGCTGTTCATGCCTGTTGAAGAGATTCCGCTGATCAATGTCGGGCTGAAGAGCCGCCGGTTCACCGGTAACCTCAGTGCGGAGTACAAGCCGGCGGAGTGGTTCAGCAGCCGCGCCACGCTGGGCGTCGACGTTGCAGGGATGGACAACATCGAGCTGCACCCGTACGGCGCCAACGACTCGAACCCGCTGGGTCGCAAGAGCAACTACCGTCGTGATGCGACGACGCTGACCGCCGACATTTCGGGCGTGTTCACGTTCCCGCTCAGCGAGAACGTCCGCTCGACGTCGACCATCGGCTTCCAGGGCAACGAGATCAAGGTGGGTGCCTCGGAAGCGTCGGGCCAGGAATTTCCGGTCCCGGGCCTCACGACGGTCAGCTCTGCTGCGATCACCTCGGGTTGGGAGTACCGCGGAGTCACCCGCACCGCCGGTGTCGTGTTCCAGCAGGACGTCGGCCTCTTCGACCGCCTGTTCCTGAACGCCGGCTTCCGGCTGGACGGTCACAGTGCGTTCGGTGACGATGCGGGCTACGCCTTCTATCCGAAGGGCGGCGTGTCGTACGTCGTGTCGGACCACGAGTTCTTCCCGGACCTGTTCGACTCGTTCCGCGTGCGCGGCGCCTACGGCACCGCCGGCCGACAGCCGGGCGCGTTCGACGCGGTACGTACGTGGAGCGCGATCTCCGCAGTCGACGGTGTCCCCGCAGTCACGCCATCCAACATCGGCAACTCGGAGCTCGGTCCGGAGATCAGCCACGAACTCGAGCTCGGCTTCGATGCGAGCGCGTGGAACGGCCGCGTCGGCATGCAGCTGACGTGGTACAGGCAGCGCACGGAGGACGCACTGCTGCCCGTCTCGTATCCGCCGTCCGACGGCTTCGTCGGCTCACAGCTCGAGAACGTGGGTGAGATCCAGAACACGGGTCTGGAGCTGGCCGTGAACGGCACGGTGCTGGCGCTCGACGACTTCGTGTGGAGCGCACACGCGCAGTTCGCGACGTTCGACAACGAGGTCACCGATCTGGGCGATCTGCCGGAGCTGTACCAGCACTGGACGCAGATCACGCGCGAAGGCTATCCGGTCGCGTCGTACTTCGGTGATCGCTTCGTCATGGAAGACGGTGAGGTGGTCGTGGCGGCCGACGACTACATCGGTCCACCATTCCCGACGAAGACGTTCCAGCTCGGCATGGACTTTACGCTCTGGGACCGTGTGAATGTTCGCGGCCTGATGGATCACGCGGGTGGGCATTTCATCGAAAGCAGCACAGTGCGGTGGCTCACGCGAACCAACGTGCCGAACGGCG
Organism: Longimicrobiales bacterium; assembly: GCA_035764935.1. Lineage (NCBI taxonomy): Bacteria > Pseudomonadati > Gemmatimonadota > Longimicrobiia > Longimicrobiales > Longimicrobiales bacterium. The sequence goes on from DASTYK010000015.1 coordinate 5,561, forward strand.
ACGAGATCGTGGATGAGTCGCTGTGGGGCACATCGGTCGCGTCGTGGTGTCACGATTCGGGCGCCGATGAGCTGACGCAGGCGATCTGTGAGTCCCCATGGCCCGAGAGCGGGCGGGGCAATGTCGTCCGACCCGCCGACTACTGGAAGCTGCGCGAGGTGACTGTGTCGTACAACCTGCCGCAGAGCATGTTCGCGGGGCTGGGCCTGGAGAGTGCCCGCGTGTTCCTCTCCGGCCGCAACATCTGGCGCCACGTGAAGGATCATATGCTCATGGAGCCGGAAGCCAACTACTCGACGGGCAGTGATCTCAGCCAGCAGGACTACTTCAACACGCCGATTCCGAGGACACTGATCTTCGGCATCAACGTCGGCTTCTGATCCTGATGATGAGGAACATGAACATGCATATACATCATGGAAGCGGCCGCCGGACCGGAGCGCGGGCGTTGGCGGTGATCACCGCCGGGTTTGCAGTCGTGGCGCTCGGTGCGTGCAGTCTCGACGTGGACAACCCCACGATGATCGAGGACGCGGACCTCGACAATCCGGATGCCGTTCCCGCGATCGCGGCCGGCGTCGCAGGCGACTTTGCATACGCGGCCGTCGTCCCGGGCGGCGGCGGCGTGTACGTCGCGGGCGCGATGCTGACCGATGAGCTGGTGCATGTCGGCACCTGGGTCGGGCTGCGCGGCCTCAGTGATGGGCAATCCCGCAACGACTGGGTCGAGTCGCAGTCGCGCTGGTCGGAGCCGTCACAGGCGCGGTGGGTGGCGGAAAAGGCCATCGACCGTATCTCGGCGCTCGTCGAGGACCCGCAGACGAACGAGTACGTTGCGCAGGTCACGCACTGGGCCGGGCATGCGAACCGGCTGATGGGGGACGCGTTCTGTGAAGCGGTCATCGATGGCGGCGACCTGCAGCCATACACCGTCTATTACGATCGTGCCGCGACCTACTTCACCGACGCGATCGGTATCACGGCCGCCGCGGGCCTGGAGGACTACCGGCTCTCCGCGATCGGCGGGCGCGCCCACGTCCGGATGATGCAGGGCGACTGGGCAGGCGCAGTCGCGGACGCCGCAGAAATCCCGACCGACTTCGTCTTCTACCAGGTACACAGCACGAACTCGGGTCGTGAGAACAACGACATGTACTGGTGGGGCTACCTGCGCTCCGAGGGCTCCGTATGGGGCACCCCATTCGCCGAATGGGGCGTCAACCTGAGCGACCCCGGCGCGGGCGGTGATCCACGCGTGCAGTATGACGACTCCGGGGACACCGGCGGTGATGGGCGCCGGCCGTTCTACCGGCAGCGCAAGTACCGCAGCTATGACGACGACATCGCACTCGTCAGCGGTACGGAGATGCGGCTGCTGGAAGCGGAGGCACTGCTGCACGCGGGATCGATCGGTCCGGCCATGGACAGGATCAACGAGGTCCGGCAGTACCACAACGCCACGGACGGATACTCACTGCCCGACCTGACTGCCGCCACGATCGAGGAGGCGTGGGAAATCCTGATGCGGGAGCGCGGCATCGAGCTGTGGCTCCAGGGCAAGCGCCTGCCGGATGTGCGGCGCTGGATGGTGTCGCCGGGCTACGTACCGTTCGAGGTGGTACGCGCCGAGGCGCGCGGCCAGCCCGCCAGCGCGGATCCGTGGGTAAACGTGCTCGACGCCCAGGTCATCACCGAGCGCGGCGATCTCTGCCTGCCGGTGAGCAAGGACGAGATCGACGCGAACCCGAACTTCTGACCCTTCCATAAGCGGTGGCACACGAGAGGCGCTCTGCTGGACGCAGGGCGCCTCTCTTGTGTGTTCGCTTCGCACGTGTGACCGTCTGCACGGACGTTCTTGCTGCCCGTGACTACACGTGACTACATTTCATCATGCGTGTCGTCGGGATCCGCCAGCTCAAGGCCAGGCTCTCGGAATACCTCCGCGATGTCCGTCGCGGCGAGGTATTCCTGGTGACGGACCGCGACGAGGTCGTGGCCGAGCTGCGCCCTCCGGGATCGCTTCACGCCCCCTCGGATGAAAGCACGGAGAGCATCCTCGAGCGGCTCGTCGATGAAGGTGCCGTGACGCCGCCGCGGCTCGACCGCACGGGCTGGAGCTGGCAACCCACAGCGCTGGGGATGCCGGATGGCAGCGCACTGGATCTGCTGGACGAGCTGCGATCGGATCGCACCGGGGACGGCAGGTGACGGCTGATCGACGACTGGAGGCAACGGCGATCGCCTTCTGACCGCCGTTGTGGTACGCGCCCCTCCCGTCCAGGCTCACACGCCGCGCAACACCCCCACGTCCAACGCGATCACTGCACCCGCTCGAACCTCACGTCGTACACGCGCCCATCCGACATCCGGAACCCGACGACGCGCCCGTCCGCGCCCCGCTCGAAGATCAACGACCGCCCCCGCAGCGTGAACCCGTTCTCGAACGTCGGCTCGAGCACGCCGTCCGGCAGCTTGCGATGCCGGAACGCGAGATGTCCGTCGTCGATCACGAACCGGTACTCCGTCCCCAGCTCCTCGCTGTAGTACAAACCCGCGAACGCCGCGAGGTCGTCGGCTGACGGATTCCACGCGGGCAGTTGCAGGTACACGTCGTCGGGATCGTCGGCCGTCGTCATCGTGGCGGGCTCGCCGTCGCGCGGCGCCCGCATCACGAGGATCGCGCCAGGACCGACCATCTGATAGCGGTCCGCGCCCAGCGGCCGCAGCGGGTAGCCGGGCCCGATCATGGCCTTCAGCGTGTCACCGTGCAGCTCGATGCGACGCACGTCGAAGCCGTCGGCATCGCGGTACACGCCCGTGAGCGACGCGAGCGTGCGGCGCGGCACGTCGACCCAGCGGTCGTGCTCCGCCCCGTTCGTTGCCGCGACCTGTGTGGGCTCCGTGTACGCGTCCTCGAGCCACACGTCCGCGACGCGGTTCGCGAGCGCGCCCGGGTTGCTCGACGGGAAGTTGCACAGCACCGCGACGCTCCAGTCCTGCTCCGGGAAGCGCATGAAGTGGCTGCGGTAGCCGGCGTCGGCGCCGCCGTGGCCCACCGTGCGCAGCCCGCGACGCTCGCCGATGCTCAGGCCGTGCGCGTAGGCGATCGTGTCGCCGCTGTTCAGCACGAAGCGCTGCTCCATGCGCGCGAGCGCGTCGCGGCCGCCGACGCGGCCCGTGTGGAAGTTGCGGTCCCACGCGGCGAGGTCGTGCACGGTGGTGAAGAGGCTGGTGGCGCCCACGACGTCGAAGTCGGGGATCGACTGCTTCAGGCCGTGCAGCCCGGTGCTGTCCGGCGCGTACGCGAACGCACGGTTGGGCACGATCATCTCGTGATCGTCGTGGAAGTGCGTGCGCTCCATGCCGAGCGGCTCGAAGATCCGCTGCTGCGCGAACTCGCGCAGCGACTGCCCTGTCACGCGCTCCACGACCACGGCCAGCAGCGTGTAGCCCGTGTTGCTGTAGAGGTAGCGCTCGCCCGGCGCGAAGTTGAGCGCCGTCTGGCGTGACGTGATGTCGAGCACGTCCTTCTGCGTCACGACGTCCGCTTCCCAGCGCCAGCCCGCCATGCTCAGCAGGTTCCACTGGTCGCGGATGCCGCTCACGTGGTGCACCAGGTGGCGCAGCGTGATCGGCTGCCCGAAGTCGGGCACCTCCGGCACGTACTCGCGGATATCGTCGTCCCACGAGACGCGCCCCTCGTTCACGAGCAATTCGATCGCGAACGCGGTGAAGTGCTTGGACACGGACGCGACGTGGAATACCGACTGCGGCGTGATCGGGATGCCGTACTCCAGGTTCGCCATGCCGTACCCGCGCTCGAACACGATCGCGCCCTGCTGCATGACGGACACCGCGCAGCCGGGGGTGGTGGGCGTGTCCATTCGCGCGAAGATGGAGTCGGTGCGGGCGAGGACGTCGGCGGAGGGGGCGTGCTGCGCGGCGGCAGGGAGCGCGGAGGTCGCGAGGAGCGCGAACAGCGCGACGAGGGTCGTCGCGGGCGGCGTCGTCGGGCCGGTCGTCGGGCCTATCGCCGGGATCGTCACATCGGTCATCGCTTGCCAGCGCGACGGTCCGGCAAGCGGCTGACGGGTCGGCTTCATCGCATCTGCTCCTGAGGTTGGCTCCGGCGATCGGCCGCGGAGTGAACCGGCCTGGCCCGGCACTCCAAGCTGCACCACGCGCGCGAGCTGCCGCAAGCGAGCACGGCTTTCCCCCGCAGGGCGACAAGCATGACGTGTTGGTCCGGTGCATGGCGGCTGCCCGGTGACTCAAACCGCTCCGCCGACAACCATCTACTCCCGCGGGAGGTGCCTTGTCGGCTGAACGGTCAGGACAACCCCTGGGCCGACACACATCATCCGCGGCTGTCGTGCGTGGCGCCTGATCGGTCGACTCGATGCCGGTACCCACCCGCGCCGCCGGGGGAGTGAGGCGAAACGGCCAGAAGGGCGGAAGCGTCAAGCCGCCAGTCGCCGCCCCAGGGCCGGTGACTTCCATGAGCGCCAGTACTCGATGTT
>DASTYK010000016.1 GCA_035764935.1 Longimicrobiales bacterium
TCTTGAGCGGCGCGACGCGCACCTGGTTGCGGCCGTTTTCCTTGGCCTCGTACAGCGCCTCGTCGGCCGCGCGCACCAGGTCGTGCGGGCTGCCCGCGCACTCCGGGCAGGACGCGACGCCGATCGATGCGCGGATCGGGACCGCCCGTCCCTGCCACTGAAACGTCAGCTTCTCGATCGCCCGCCGCAGCCGCTCGGCCGCGTCCTGCGCATGGGGCCGGTCCGTCTCCGGCAGCAGCACCACGAACTCCTCGCCGCCGAAGCGGGCAGGTATGTCGTTGTCGCGCAGCTCGTGCTCGAGCGTGCGGGCAACGAGCTGCAGGACGGCGTCGCCGGCCTCATGGCCGTGGGTGTCGTTGATCTGCTTGAAGTGGTCGAGGTCGACCAGAAGCACCGAGAGGGGACGCTCGTAACGCTGGAAGCGTGCGCTCTCGGCATCCAGTGCGGCGTCAAAGGCGCGCCGGTTCCGCAGCTTCGTCAGCGGATCGCGCTCTGCCCGCTCGCGCGCCATTCCGTACTGGCGGGCGTGGTTGAGCACGAGCCCGAAGTACGGTGCGGCGGCGTCGACCAGCTCCATGCTGCCCTCGTCGAAGCGCGGGAACTCGCTCCGCCAGAGCGCCAGCAGTCCGACGACGCCGGTCGGGGTCTTGAGCGGCACGGTCACGAGAGCCCGCGGCGGATAGACCCAGCGCTCCTCGCGCGATGCGACGGGCGGCGCGTTGCGCGGGCGGTCCTCCCGGACGATACGACCTTCCGCACGCGCGGCGATCGCCATTTCGGAGTCGTTGGTCAGCAGGGTGCGGCCGGATTCCGGCCCGCCGTCGCTGCTGTCGCAGACCAGCACCCGTGAAGCGTCGCCGTCCCAGAGCGCGATCGCACCGCCGGTCGTGTCGACCAGGTTGCGGGCGGCCCGCAGCAGCTCCCGCGCGACCGCATCGAGGTCGGGCTCTGCGGGGATCTTGCGGAGCGCGCCCATCAGCCGGTCCAGCCGTCGCCGGTCGCCCACGGCGGCGAGCTGGAGCTCATGCGTGTCGAGCACGGAGCGCACGGTCACCGCAGCGGCGTCGAGGCGATCGGCGGGCGGTCGCGCCTGGTCGCTGGCGAACTCGTAGGTGAGCAGGGTGCCATCGGCTCCCTCCGTGCGCAGCCGCGTGGCAAGGACGAGAGCGTCGGCGGCAGCCCACGAAGGCGCTGGCTCGATCTGCATCTGCACGCCCTCCTCCCAGACCCACCCGAGCGGTGAGCCGCGGAGTGGTGCTGGCGCGCCCGGCAGCGGACCACTGGACGCTGCGACGGCGCGCGCCCGGTTGGCAGCGCGCTCGATGCGCCAGAGGATCACGCGGCGCGCCTGCACGCGACGGGCAAGGTCGACGAGCGCATGCTCGAGATCACGCAGGTGCGCGAGCGCGACGCCTTCCGGCGTGGGCCGCTCGCCGGAATCGGCCTCGGCGAGGATGCGATCGAGATGCGCGAGGCGGCGTGCGTCGCGCGTGGCACGCACGCGCAGCAGCTGCAGCGGCAGCCATGCGGCGGCAATCACCGCCGTCAGCGCTGCGATGTCGCGCCAGCCGAGTGTCGCGCGCACGAGCTCGGTCACGAGCAGGAGCAACGCGGCGCCCGCGAAGAACGCGAGCGCACGGCGGCGCTGGACGTCCAGCGTCGCATGGAAGAGCCAGACGGAAGCCAGGGGCAGCAGCGGGGACGCAAGCGCGCCGCTGGCCAGCAGCAGCACGTAGACGATCGCGCCACCGGCGAGAAGGCGAACGTCCGCCTGTTCGGGTTTTGCCGGCGTCATGGGTGTGGTGCGCTGACCTGAACGATTCGGGTCGCGGCGCAGGCGGCGCCGAACCCGTTGTCGATGTTCACGACCGTGATACCGGCGGCGCAGCTGTTCAGCATGCCGAGCAGCGCGGCGAGCCCGCCAAACGACGCGCCGTAGCCGACGCTGGTCGGCACGGCGATCACCGGTGCGCGCACCAGCCCGCCAACGACGGACGGCAGCGCCCCCTCCATGCCCGCGACCACGATCACGACGTCTGCCCGCTGCAGCACGTCTGACTCGTTCAGCAGGCGGTGCAGCCCGGCAACGCCCACGTCGTAGAGTCGCTCGACCGTGCTGCCAAACGCCGCCGCGGTGACTGCGGCCTCTTCCGCGACCGGAAGATCGCTCGTGCCCGCACTCGCGACGAGGATGGTCCGGTCCGAGGGTGCACCCGCGTTCGATGACGGCAGGTGCGCGATCCGGCCCAGCTCGTTGACTTCGACGTCCTGAAATGCGCCGCGCAGCGCATCCTGCGCCTCGCTGCTCAGGCGCGTCGCGAGAAAGCTGCCCCGCTCTGCCATGCGCCCGCAGATCTCGACGATCTGCCCCGTCGTCTTGCCCTCGCCGAAGACGACCTCCGGTACGCCATTACGTAACGCCCGGTGATGATCGAGGCGCGCGTACGCGTCCGGGCCGACCGCCTCCACGGGTGACCAGCTCATACGCTCCAGCGCCGACGCCGCATTCGTGCGACCGGCCGCTACGTCGTCGAGCAGTGCGCGCAGTTGTTCCCGGTTCATGTCCGTCCTGCGACCAGTGTAGCCGTTCTGCCGGCCCGCCGAACCGCTCCGGGCGGGACGCGTCCGGGCCGGGAAAAATTCCCCGTTCCCTGCTGCAGCGCCAGACGCCGATGCCCGGTGATTCGCTGTAATTCCTTGCGACGGTTCAAGATATAACCCGGCACGCAAACGGGCCAGCAGTTGCATACATCGGCAGGCGCACCGGAACGGTGGCAGTCGAGTCACTCAGCCCAGGAGAGTACCAGAATGCGTGTGAACCTCAGGCACCCCGCGCGATTCGCAGTCGCGCTCGCGTTCGGCGTCATCACCGCGTCCGCAGCAGCGGCCCAGGAGCCGACGCCGCAGCCGCAGCCCCAGCCGGCACCCGCGCCGGCCCCGCAGCCTGCCCCGGAGCCGCAGCCTGCGCCGGAGATTCCGGCACCCGAGAAGTGTGAAGTCGTGATCGACGGCGCGAGCGTTCCGGTCAACGCGGAGCCGGTCACCATCAAGGCTTCGTTCTCGCGTGATATCGGTCAGACGCTCAAGGCGCAGGTCGCGCCCGAGAGCGGAATCAGGATCGTCTCGGCCGAGCCGGATGCGGAGACGCCGCTGACGTTCTCGCTGACGCTCGACACGAGTGCCGCGAGCGCGGGCGACTGGGCGATCTCGCTCGAGGGCGAGGGTGGTGCCTGTGACGGAACGATCGCGGTGCTGCCGGCTTCGCCGCCGCCGTCGCGCTGACGTTCTCTACCACCGGGAGCACGGAGGACGCTGAGCGACGGAATCTCGCTCGGTGCCTCCGTTCTCAGGGATGCGAAACCGGCCGGCCGTGATTCACGGTCGGCCGGTTCGTTTCCAACCAGTGCGTTCGATGCGAGTGTTGCTTTCCTGAGTCGGCCCGGATGGACGGTGATCGCCGCGCGCGGCCGCGATCCGTCATCGTCTGGTCGTGTCCGCCGGTGTTCCCAGGTCGATGCTCTTCAGTGCCCGCAGCTCCTCCTGCAGTGCGCGCATCTGTGCTTCCCGTACGCGCAGCACCCGTTCAGCCTGACTCAGCGAGTCGCGCAGTGCGACGTTGCTGCCGGCAAGCTCCGCGTGCAGCGCCTCCTGCTCCGAGAGTCGCTGCTCGAGCGCGGCTATGCGGTCGCGCAGCTGGTTCAGCTCGGTCTCGACACGGACGCCATCGCGCTCCAGGCGGTTCGCGTTCTCGAGCAGGCTGAACAGGGCGACCGCCTCACGATGGTGGCTGCTGCCGGGGAACGTTGCCAGGAGATCGGCCAGCAGCTCGCGGGCGCGGGTGACGTCGTATGCCGGATGATCGGGGGTCGCGTATGCGAGTGCAGCGCGGTACAGGGCTCCGGGGTCGCGCCGCAGTGAGGGATCGGCGTCGAAGTAGCGGATCGCCTCATCATAGCGGCCGGCGTCGAAGGACCGCTGGAACGCGCTGGTGCATCCGGTGAGCGCGACGAAGCTGACGGCGAGAATCGCGAGGCTGCTGCGAACGCGCCGGTGCGTGTTGCGTGCCCGGGTGTGCATCATACCAGCACCTCCGCCGGGACAGGCTGTGGCGCTTCGGTGGCCGGCAGCCGCACTCGGAAGGCACTGCCGCCATCCTGACACGGCTCCACGCTGATCGTGCCGCCGTGCAGGTGGGCGATCTCGCGACAGATCGTGAGGCCCAGCCCGACGCCTCGTCCTGGCACGCTGCGCCCCTCCCTGGTCTGGAAGAAGCGTTCGAAGATGCGCTCGCGCTCTTCCTCCGGGATCCCCGGCCCCTGGTCGCGCACGGTGATCGCCACGTGTTCCTCCTCCGTGCGCACGTTCACGCCGATGGTCCCGCCTTCGGGCGAGAACTTGAGTGCGTTCTCGAGCAGATTGTCGAAGAGCTGACGAATGCGCTCGGCGTCGCACCGCACCATGGCGTCGGTGTCAGCGTCGACCAGGACCCGGATCCTGCGCTCGCGCCCGGCGACAGCGGCAGCATGCACCGCCGCGCGCGCGATCGAACCGACGTCGTGTGGCGCGAGGACGGCCGGTGTGCCTGCCTCGAGCGCCGACAGGTTGAGCAGCTTGGCGATCATTGCTGCGAGTCGCTCGCCGCTCTCGCGATTGAGCTGCAGCAGCGTCCGCTGCTGTGCGGTGAGCGGTGCTGCCACTTCGTCGAGAAGCACGTTCACGGTTTCACGCATCGAAGCGAGTGGAGTCTTCAGGTCGTGCGAGACCCGCGACAGGAACTCGCGCTGCATGCTGTCCAGCTCACCGAGCCTGCGGGTCATGGTATTGAAGTCACCCGCGAGCTGCGCGAACTCCGTCGTCGTCCCGAGCGGCAGCCGGTAGCCGAAGTCGCCGCGCGCAACGGCGCGCGTGCCGGCCTGCAGCGCGTTCAGCTCACGCGACATGGAGCGCACGAACAGGCCAGGCACGAGGATGCTGAGCAGCAGCGCAAGTGCTGCAGCGGCCCAGGAGACGCGCTCGGCCCGCGCCGCCGATGCTGCCGACGCCGCGAGCCGCTCCGCCAGCGCAGCCTGGGCGGCCGCTTCCAGGGACCCGGCGCGCTGGTAGAGCGCGGTGAAGTGCGGCGCGATCGCGGCCGCCGAATCCGCGAGAAACGAGGGCGCGATCTCCTCCTGGCGGAGCGGTTGCGTGCGGGACCGCAATTCCTGCCACGCCTCCCCCATGCGACCGAGCTCGCGACGCTCGCGCTCACCCAGGGGCAGTGCGGCGAGTCGCTCGAGCGACGTCGTGAACTCGGCACTCACCTGCTCGAACTTGCCGACGTATCCCGTGTCAGCGGTCACGACATACTTGCTGAGCGTCTCCTGCAGCTGGTCGAGACGCGCGACCTGCTCGGTGGCGCTCGCGTGCAGGCGTGCGGACGTTTCCGACAGCTCGCGCCCTGCCCGCACGCTTTCCCGGATCGTCCCCACATGGAAGACGAGCAGCCCGATCAGGATGGCAACGTGCACCGCGAACGCCGCCGCCAGGCGTGCGCCAACGCTCATCCGCCGCCTATGCATGGCCGTACGCCTTCAGCTTGTTGCGCACCGTCTTGACGTCGACGCCGAGCTCGCGGGCTGCCGCCGCCTTGTTGTTGCCGACGCGCGCGAGCGTTTCCAGGATCAGCGTACGCTCGGCTTCGGCGAGCGTGATGCCCGGTCGCAGCCGGATGCTGCCGTCGCCCGTGCCTCCGTTGCGCAGGTACGGCGGCAGGTGGCGCGGCTCGATCCAGCCGGAACGTGCGATGATCACCGCGCGCTCGATCACGTTGCGCAGCTCGCGAACGTTGCCCGGCCAAGGCGCACCCCGCAGCATCTCGAGCGCTTCGGCGCGCACACCATGCACGCTCGCGCCATGCTTGCTGTTGAACTCGCCGATGAAATACTGCGCGAGCAGCGGGATGTCGCTGTTCCGTTCACGCAGCGGCGGCAGGACGACGGAGAACACGTTGAGCCGGTAGAACAGGTCCTCCCGCAGGCTGCCCTCACGTACGGCCATCGCGGGATCCCGGTTGGTCGCAGCGATGACGCGCACGTCGAACGGTATCTCGCGCGCGCCGCCGATGCGCCGCGCACTGCCCTCCTCCAGCACACGCAGCAGCTTCGGCTGCAGGTGGATGGGCATCTCGGCGATCTCGTCGAGGAACAGTGTGCCGCCGGTCGCCATCTCGAAGCACCCCTCACGGGTGCGCGTCGCGCCGGTGAATGCACCCTGCTCGTGGCCGAACAGCTCGCTCTCCACCAGCTCGTCCGGAATCGCCGCCGCATTGAGGGCGAGGAACGGTCCGCGACGGCGCGTGCTCAGGTCGTGGATCGCCCGTGCGACGACTTCCTTTCCGGTGCCGCTCTCCCCCGTGATGATCGCAGACGCATCGCTGCCGGCGAGGAGATCGATGGTCGCGAGCACGTCACGCATCGGCCGGCTGCGTCCGATGACGCGGCCCGCGGCACCAGCATCGCCCAGCTGCGCCTCGAGCTGCCGCACCTCCTCCCGCTCGCGCAGCTCGATGGCCGTCGACTCGAGCAGCACGTGCAGCGTGGTGTAGTCGATCGGCTTGGTCAGGAAGTCCTGGGCGCCCGCCTTCATTGCTTCCACCGCCGCGTCGACGCCGGCGTGGGCCGTGATCAGGATCACGGGCAGCGCCGAATCCACCGCCTTCAACCGGCGGAGCAGGTCGATGCCGGAGGTCCCGGGCAGGACGACGTCCGTGACGACAACGTCTGGACGCCACTCGTCGATCCGCGCCTCGGCCTCCTCGACATCCTTGCCCGCGCGGACGTCGTAACCCCAGCCGCGCAGGCGGAGGAGGAGGACTTCGCGGAGGGCCGCCTCGTCGTCGACGATGAGGACACGTAGGGATTCCTGCGCCATTCGGGATTTCCTGCGCCTGCTGGTTGCGGAGTCAAACGATGGGGGTGTTGCAAGAATCAGTCACATGACGGATCTGCAACTGGCACATCACGTTAACACCAACGGCGGGATTGGGCGGCAGGTGGCGAAATCTACGCAGCGATTGCGGTCGTCGCCTCCAGGTAGCGCTCGAGGATCTCCTCGGCGTCGGCGAGGGTGCGGACCTGGAAGAGCTCTTCGCGGAGCTTGCGGCCGTCCGGCAGCCCCTTGGTGTACCACCCCAGGTGCTTGCGGAACTCCAGCATCGCCCTGGCCTCGTCCTGCTCGAACGCGATGGCGTTGCGGGCATGGTGGATGACGACGCGGAAGCGCTCGGCAGCGTCGGGCTCGGCGGGAATGGGGCGGCCGTCGAGGGCGGCGCGGGCCTCGCGGAAGATCCAGGGACGGCCGTGAGAGCCGCGGGCGATCATGATGCCGGCGCAGCCCGTATCCTCGCGCATGCGGCGCGCGTCCTCGCCCGACCAGACGTCCCCGTTACCGATCACGGGAATGTCGAGCGCCTCGACAACGGCGGCGATCTCCCGCCAGTCAGCCCGGCCGGAGTACATCTGCGTGCGGGACCGGGCGTGCAGCGTCAGCACCTCGGCGCCCGCGTCCTGGCAGCGCAGCGCGATGCCGACCGGGTCACGTGTGTCGTCGCTCCAGCCACTGCGGATCTTGACCGTGGTCGGGATCTCGATGGCGTCCGCGACGGCCCGGATGATCGCCTCGACGAGGTCCAGGTCGCGCAGGCAGCCGGACCCGCCGTTCCGCTTCACGACCTTCTTGACGGGGCAGCCGAAGTTGATGTCCAGGAAGTCGGGACGATACACCTCCTCGACGAGCGCCGCGGCCTCGGCCATCGCGCCCGGATCGGCACCGAAGATCTGCACGCCGATCGGTCGCTCTGCGTCATCGAAGCGCAGGTAGGCGTGCGTGCGCTCACTGCCGCGGCGCAGCCCCTCGGCGGAAACGAACTCGCTGACCACGACGTCGGCGCCGAAGCTGCGGCACAGGCGACGGAACGGTGCCTCGCTCACCCCGGCCTGTGGGGCGAGGTAGAGCGGGACCGCCCCTTCGCGGAGCCCCCGGAGAAGGTCGCTGAACATGCCGAAAATTAGCCGCAGACAGGAAATCGATCAATCCGCAAAGGGATGTTTTGCCCCTCATGGCACACGGGTTTATGTTCGTGCCCCGGCTCTTGCCGGCTGACACTTGCTCGACACGGGACGGACGACAATGGATCTGAGGGATTTTTTCGATAGGGACGCGATCAGCCTGAGTCTCAGGGCGGAGACCAAGGATGACGCGTTGCGGGAGCTCGTCTCGCTTCTCGGGCTGGAAGAGAAGAACGAGTCGATTCTCGTGAAGATGCTGAAACGAAGGGAGAATCTCGGCTCGACCGGGATCGGTCGCGGGATTGCCATTCCCCACTGCCGTTCACTGGTCGTCAACAAGCTGCGCGTCGCATTCGGCAGAAAGAATGGCGGCATCGACTTCAATGCCATCGACAGCCAGCCGGTGGAGTTCATCTTCCTGATCGTCGCACCGCCGCTCGAAGTGAACAACCAGTATCTGCCGGTGCTCGGTCGCCTCGCGCAGTTTGCCAAGGACCCGGAGAACGTGAAGGCACTGAAGACGGTGCAGACCCCCGAGGAGTTCCTCGCACTCCTGGAGCAGCAGGCTCAGGCCTGAGCCGCGCCGCTCCCGGCGGCAATGAACCGGCGGGCGTCACCCGAGCGTTCGGTGACGCCTGTCCGGTCCAGGTACTCCAGCAGCGGAATCAGGTGCTTCCGCGTCACCCCCCACACCTCCCGGAAATCAGCGGGCCCGACATCGCCACGGTCGGCCAGGGCGCTGCGTGCTCCGGCGATCCCGGCACGCAGCGCTTCGGTCCATACCCACCGTCCCGGCTCGATGGCGGTCAGCTCGCCGTGACGCGCCAGCAGCCGCAGCGCGGCGCCGCAGTCCGGATGGGAGGCGACCTCCCGTGGCAGCTCCCCTTCGGTTGGTGCGGCCATTCCGGCATCGCGGTAGATCGCGCCGAGGGCGTCCAGCAGTGCCTGGTGCGCGGAGGAGACCTGTGGCTGCCATCCCGCACGAGCGTAGAGTGCGCCGCTGACGCTCACGCGGCCGTGTCGCACGAGATCATCGATCGCGGCGTGCAGCAGCTCTGTGTGTGCGCGCGTGGGCAAAGCGCGTCGGAGCACGTCGCGTTCACAACCGGGTTCGAGCGGCTGCGCACGGTGCCATGTGTCGATCGCCTGCTCGATGCGCAGTCCGGCGTCCGTTAGCACGCTCCGCGCAAAGACGCGGGTGGCGGTCAGGCAGACGCTGTCGATTCCGGGCAGGGACGCGTCGATATCCGCCGGGGGCAGACCGGTCGTGATCGGCAGCGCGGCGCGCTCGGCACCCTCCCAGGATCGAAGCGATGCGCATGCGACGACCGCCGCGTCCGCTCCACCCGCGATCACGTCACCCAGGCGTGCCGCATCCTCCGCCGTCAGCCGACCACGCCGGGGCGCCGCAGGCTCCGCGACCAGTGCGCCCGCGATCGTGACGACCGGCGAGTCGCTGCGCACGACCACGCGGTCGCGGGCGCGTGCTACCAGCGGCCGCTCCAGGCGAAGCTGCGCCCACGCTGCTTCGCCGGGCACGAGCTGCGGGCTGCCCATCAGTGTCACGCGTGCCATTGCCTCGTCGGTCCCGAGGTGCACACGCACGCGAGTGCCGGGCTCGAGGGCGTGGGGCGCGTCCGGCAGCAGCGTGAGCAGCACGGTGAGAATGTCAGCCGCGCGCCACGCGTCTCCCTGGACCAGCACGTCGCCACGCACGACGTCGCTTCGCTCGATGCCCGCAAGAGCGAGGGCTGCCCGCTCCCCTGCACCGGCCGTTTCTGCAGCTGCACCGTGCGACTGGACGCCTCGCACGCGCACGTCGCGCGCGGCCGGCAGTAACCGGAGGCGCGCGTCACGCTGCACCGTTCCGCTCCACGCGGTGCCGGTCACGATCGTGCCGGTGCCGTGCACGGTGAACACGCGGTCGACGGGCATGCGGAACAGGTCGTCGCGCCTGCGCTCGCGCGCGCTGTGCGCGCTCCCGGCGAGCGCGTCACGGAGCTCGTCGAGGCCGAGCCCGGTCGTGCCCGCGACCGGTATCACGCGCGCCTCCGGCCACGGCGTCTGCTCGAGCAGCGAGCGCACGTCGTCGGCGGCAAGCTCGAGCCATTCCGGGTCGACCAGGTCGGTCTTGGTCAGTGCGACGACCAGTGCGCGCACGTCCAGCAGCGCCAGGATGGCCAGGTGCTCACGCGTCTGCGGCATCACGCCTTCGTCCGCGGCCACGACGAGCAGTGCGACATCCACGCCGGATGCACCCGCGAGCATGTTGCGCACGAAGGCTTCGTGGCCGGGCACGTCGACGACGCCGAAGTGCGTGCCGTCCGGCAGGTCCAGTGCGGCAAACCCGATATCCACCGTGATACCACGGCGCTTCTCCTCCGGCAGGCGGTCGGTGTCCGTGCCGGTGAGTGCGCGCACGAGCGTGGTCTTGCCGTGATCGATGTGGCCGGCCGTTCCGAGGATCAGGCGTTCCATGACGACCTTCACGCGCGACTGCTCACGGCGATGTCCCTCTCATGATTCCCGGTCGCGCGCTTCCAGGGTCTCGGCCAGGAATCCGAGCGAGCGGAGCGATCCGCCCTCGAGCACATGATGGTCCAGGTAGCGGGAAAGCAGCTTCCAGTGTCCGTCCGTCCGCGGCAGCGGCACGGCCGCGCCCTGGACAAGGGAGCGCAGTGCCGCGCGTGCTGCGGGGGGTACTGTGTGTCCCTGCACGACGCGTGCGCACTCCGTGCAGCGCACGCCGCCCGCCCCGTAATCGAAGCTGGCGCTCTCGTCGACGCCGAGGTCGCGGCCGCAGGACACACACTCGTCGAGCACCGGTGCAAAGCCCAGGAGCGACACGACGAACCACGCCTGCGCGAGCAGCACGGATTCGAGGACGTCGGGCTCCGCCTCGCGGATCCGGTGCAGTGCCTCGCGTACGGCCTCGAACAGCTCGGGCGCCGGCTCCTCGGACGCGGTGCGGATGACGATCTCGGCGATCAGCGATGCGCCGCCGAAGCGGAGCAGGTCGCGGCCGAGCGCCTGCTGGGACCGCTGCAGCTCGAAGCCACTGAGCGTCTGCAGCTCGCGGGAATCCTTGAGATAGAAACTCGCGGTGCCCTCGGTGAAGGGCTCGAGGATGCCGCCGAACCTGCTGCGCGGGCGCAGCGCCCCCTTCGCGATCACGGACTGGACGCCGTGCGTCCGCGTCAGCAGTCGGAGGATCTTGCTCGTCTCGCCGTAGGCGAACGCCTGCAGCACCAGGGCGTCCGCCGTCACCAGCGGCATACGTCAGCTCGCGCGCGTCAGCTGCTCGAGCAGCGCACGGCGCTCCGCCCAGTAGAGTGTGCTGTCTTCGACGTGACCGGCCGCGAGCTCCGCGTCGTGGGTCTCATCCAGCTCCGCGACCTGCGCGAGCAGGCGACGCCGTGTCGCCGGCGTGCGGTGCCGGGTGAGCATGTAGCCAGCGACCAGCGCAACGATCAGCAGGGGAATCACGAGGAAGAGCCAGCGGGCGTACGGGAACGGCTCCGCACTGCCGGGCATGGTCGGGCGGGCTGCCGGCTCACTGGCCGAGCCCATCAACGCACTCGCGGAGGTGCCCGGCACGCCCACCTGCACGGTGTACTGAACGCCGTCCGGGAGCGGCGGCTGGAACGGCGCACCGATGTAGAGCTCGCCCTGGTAGCGGGCGGCGACGAAATACGTCGCCGCGGCCGCACCTGCAGTGTCCTGCGACTCCAGCACGAACCGGCCTTCCGCGTCCGTGGTGTCCGTCGCGACCGTTGCGCCAGCCATGTTCGAGACGCGATGCAGCACGACGACCTGCCCGGCCATCGTTTCACCGGAAGGGCCGATCACACGGCCCGGAAGCGACACTGCGCCGGAAGTCTCCTGGGCCGCTGCCGGGTGCGCCAGCAGCAGCAGGGCCGCAGCGAAAAGAAATCGTGCACGCATCATGGGTTGAACCTGCCGAAGTCTTCCGGGTTCATGCGACGCAGATACTCGCGCAGCTCGTCCGGGCTGAGCGAGGCCGGTCCCTTCTCTTCTTCGGCGCCGCCGCCGGTGATGAAGTCCTCGCTCTCGTCGGACTGCTCCGCGATCTCGATGGACGTGTGCTCGAGCAGGTCGTCCGTCGTGAAGATCGAGGCCGACATGCGCAGCGCGATCGCAATCGAATCGGACGGGCGCGCATCCACGCTGATCACCTCTTCCCCTCGCTGGATGATGAGCTCCGCGTAGTAGGTGTTCTCGACCACCTTCGTGATCGTCACGCGACGCAGCTCGCCGCCCATGCCGCGCACCATGGATGCGAAGAGGTCGTGCGTGAGCGGCCGGGCGAACTTCATCCCCGCCAGCTCCATCGCGATCGCGCTCGCCTCCCCCGGACCGATCCAGATGGGGAGCACGCGCGCGCCATCCACCTCCTGCAGGATGACCACCGGCGTGTTCGACGTCCGGTCGAGCCCGAGACTCTGCACCTTCACCTCGATCATGCTGCCTCCTTCCAGGTGCTCACCCGCCGACGGCCGTACGCAGGTCGTTCATCCTGTCCGTGCGCTCCCACGGGAACAGGGTGATCGCCCGGCCGTTCGCGCGCGACTCCAGCGGCTCGCGGCCGAAGTGGCCGTAGGCGGCGGTGCGGCGATAGATCGGGTTCTGCAATGCCAGCGCCCGGATGATACCCCGCGGGGTGAAATCGAACACATCGCGGAGCGCCTTCGCGATCCGGTCGTCCGGCACGTCCGCGGTACCGAACGTATCGACGTGGACCATGACGGGATCGACGACGCCGATCGCGTAGGCGAGGCTGACCTCGCAGCGGCGTGCGAGTCCGGCCGCAACCACGTTCTTCGCGGCCCAGCGCGCCGCGTATGCGCCGGAGCGGTCGACCTTGGAGGGGTCCTTGCCGCTGAACGCGCCACCGCCGTGCGGCGCGGCGCCGCCGTACGTGTCGACGATGATCTTGCGACCGGTGAGCCCCGCATCGCCGTGCGGCCCGCCGACCACGAAGCGGCCGGTCGGATTCACGTGGATGATGCAGTTGGCCGGATCGAACAGCTCCTCCGGCAGCACGGGCGTGATCACCCGCTCGAGCACGGCAGCGCGCAGCTCTTCGAGGCCGACGTCGGGGGAGTGCTGCGTGCTGACGACGACGGTCTGCACGCGCACGGGTCGGTCGTCCTCGTATTCGAGCGTGACCTGTGCCTTGCCGTCCGGCCGCAGCCACGGGAGATCGCCCTCCTTGCGCGCGCTGGCGAGCCGCTGCGTCAGGCGGTGCGCGAACATGAGCGGTGCCGGCATCAGCTCCGGGGTCTCGTCCACCGCGTAGCCGAACATCATTCCCTGGTCGCCCGCACCACCGGGATCGACGCCCTGCGCGATGTCGGGCGACTGCTGCCCGATCGACACCAGCACGGCGCACGTTTCGCCGTCGATGCCGTAGCTGGAGTCGGTGTAGCCGATGGAGCGGATCGTGCCGCGCACGACCGCGGGGATGTCGACGTAGGTGCTGGTCGTGATCTCGCCGGCAACCAGGCACAGCCCTGTCGTGACGAGGACCTCGCACGCGACACGACCGTCCGGATCGTCGCTCAGGATCGCGTCCAGGATCGCGTCACTGGTCTGGTCGGCGATCTTGTCGGGGTGCCCTTCACTGACGCTCTCCGAGGTGAACAGACGACGCCTCAAATGCCCGCCTTTCTGCGTTGCTGAGGTATGTCCCGTCAGCCCGGTGCCGGAAGGTTCCAGCGCGCCGAGAACAGCGACAGGTCCAGGAATTGTGAGAAATGCCGTGTCAGGATCGTAACGACCTCGTGCGGCGTGGGCGCAAGCACTGCCGCCGCCGCCGCGGCCCGCGCCTCCGAGTAGGGCACGCTGCGAATCACCTTCTTGATCTCGGGCAGCGCGGATGCGCTCACACTGAACGACGTGATGCCGAGCCCGAGCATGAGGAACACGGCAAGCGGGTTGGCGGCGATCTCGCCACACACGCTCACCTCGATGCCGGCCTCACGCCCGGCGTCGGCGGTCATCCGCAGCAGCCGCAGCACACTGGGGTGGAACGGGTTGTAGCGCGGTGCGAGTCGCGCGTTGCCGCGGTCCACGGCGAGGGTGTACTGCACGAGGTCGTTCGTGCCGATCGAGAAGAAGTCGCAGTAGCGGGCGAGCTCGTGCGCCGTGAGTGCCGCGGCCGGTGTCTCGATCATGGCACCCAGCTTGTAGCCGGGATTGAAGCGGATCCCCTCGGCGCGAAGCCGGTCCGCCTCCTCGTCGAGCAGCTCGCGCGTGCGCTGGATCTCCTCGATCTCGTTGACGAGCGGGACCATGATGCGCACGTCGCCATGTGCGGTCGAGCGCAGCAGCGCACGCAACTGCACGCGGAACAGCTCGGGCAGATCGAGCAGCACGCGGATCGCACGCCAGCCGAGGAACGGGTTCTCCTCCGGCGGCATGTGCAGGAACGCCGGGAACTTGTCGCCGCCCAGGTCGAAGGTGCGGATGAACACGGCGTCGTCGGGAAAGACCTCCGTCACGTCACGGTAGCAGCGGTACTGCTCTTCCTCGTCCGGTGGCGAGCTGCGGCCCACGACGAAGAACTCCGTCCGGTACAGGCCGATCCCGCGTGCGCCGTGGGCGCGTACGGCTGCCGCTTCGCCGGGCAGGTCGATGTTGCCGCGCAGCACGACGTGCTGGTCGTCGGGCGTGACCGCCTGCAGATGCGCGAGCAGCACCAGCTCCTGCTCCCATTCGCGGATACGGAAGTCCCGCTCGCGGTACCGGTCGATCTCCTCCTGGTCCGGCGCGACCACGACGCGGCCTTCGCGGCCGTCCAGGATGATCTGCTGGTCGTTGTGCACGTTCTGCGAGAGATCGCCCAGGCTGACGACCGCCGGGAGCTGCAGCGAACGGGAGAGAATCGCGGAATGCGACGTCCGGGTGCCGGCATCCGTGCCGATACCGAGGATCCATTCGCGATCGAGCTGCACGGTGATCGACGGCGTGAGGTCTCGCGCGAGCAGAATCACCGGCTGCTCGAACCGGTCGAACGACAGCTCAACATCCTGGATGCCGAGCAGCCTGCGCGTGACACGGATCTGCACGTCGAGCAGGTCGTTCATCCGGTCCATGATCATCGGGTGCCCGCTGCGCGACCAGTCGGACTGGTACTCGAGCATGCGCAGCTCGAACGCGCGCGCAGCGCCCAGGTGATTCTCGCGGATGTACGAGACGGTGCCCTCTACGAGGTCGGGATCGTCGAGCATCAGGATCTGTGGCTCGAAGATCTGCGCCTCGACCGTGCCCAGCTTCTCCGCCGTCTGCGCCTGGATCGAGCGCAGGCGCTCGCGAGCCCACTCGCGCGCATCGTGGAAGCGTGCGATCTCATGCTCCATCTGATCCGCGCTTACCGTCACATGCGGCACACGCGGCGGCTCCCAGCGCAGCACATACGCGGGGCCGATCACGATGCCGGGTGATGCCGGAATGCCGTCGCGGATCAACGTCACTCTTCTATTCCTCGCCGAATCGGCCCTCGACGAGCTGAACCAGCTCGCTCAGGGCGGCTTCCGAATCCGTGCCGGATGCGCGGATCGTGATTTCGCTGCCGTATTCCGCTGCCAGCATCATCATGCCCATGATGCTCTTGCCGTTCACCTCGAGACCGTCCTTGCGCACGAGCACGTCCGCCTCGTACTGGCTCGCCGTCTTGACGAACTCGGCGGCCGGACGGGCGTGGAGTCCGAGCCTGTTCTGTATGCGCACGGTGCGCTCCACGCCGTTTGCGGACGCGGTCATGACCACCACCTCACGAAGAGTCCTACGAGTACGAAGACAACCAGCACGAGCACGACCGGTGTGCGCACCGCACTGCCGAACCGAAGGCCGAGCAGCAGCCCGACAGCGGCGACCGCCGCGGCGATGGCCGGATGCGGCAGCGCCAGCGTGCGGCCTCCGGCCGCCAGCGGCACGAGCACACCGAGCAGGAACGCGCCCGTCGTCGCGATGCGCCGCTGGACTTCGGCGACCCATGGCTGCCGGAGCTTTTCGGCCACCCCCATCCCGTGGGCCCAGCCGAGCCGGAACGAGTAGATGCGCGCCGCCACGTGCCCTGCATTGTACGCGATGAGGAACGCGCCGCACACCACCCACCACGGCATCCCGACGAGCAGCAGCAGCAGCGCGAGCAGCGCACACACCGGCCGCCAGCCCGCCCAGATCAGCTGGTCGCCGAGGGAGCCGAGGGAGCCCCGGACCGCTGCCTTGAATCGATCGATCAGGCGCGGGTCGGCCCCGTCCGCTTCCAGGCGCGCGACGGCACCCGCCGCGATGCCGACCAGGTACGGGTGGCAGTTGAATACGCCGCTGTGGCGCGCGATGGCGTCCCGCAGCCGGTCCCTGTCGCGGCCGTAGAGCTCGCGCAGCACGGGCAGCATCACGTACGCGAAGCCCGCGCCCATCAGCGTGCGGTAGTTCCAGGTCGCCTGGACCGAGAACGAGCGCAGCAGCATCGCGGCGCGCGTCGAACGTACCGGCTCGCTCATGCGATCAGCGAAAGCAGTGTTCCGCACAGCAGCCCGAACAGGAAAATTCGTTTGCGCTCCTGCCAGCCTCCGAACACACTCAGCGCCGCAGCCAGCAGTGTCGTAGTCGCGACCGCGATGGCACTCCGAACGACCGGTTCGGGCAGCGACCAGAACGGCGCGAACGCGAGCAGCAGCGCGGCCCCTGCCAGTGCGCCCACCAGCGTCACGACCGCACCGCGTGCGAAGTCGAGCGCGAGCGCGAGCACGTGTCGGCGCTCGATCAGGCGGCCCGGCTCCGCGACCGTGGCCGCGTCCACGATCAGTCGCTCGTTGGCCCGGCGCAGCAGTACCACGGAGCCGCCCGCAATGCGCTCCCATGCCAGCGCAAAGACGCCGGCGAGAAAGAGCGCCGGCACGTCCAGCGCGGGCGTCGCAAACAGGTACGCAGCGACGCCGCTCACGTTGGCGGTCCCTGCCTCGGGGTAGCGTGCAGCGCCGATGGGGAGCGTCGCCAGGTGGAACACTTCCAGGAGCGCACCCAGCATGACCCCCTCCGCCGGTCGCCCGAACAGCAGGCCGGTCAGTGCACCCGCGACGATCGGGCGCGAGATCATGATCTGCGGGAAGGCCGTGGAGTCCAGGCCGATGACGCCTGCCAGCAGCGCGATCTGGAGCCAGATCATTCGCCGACGGGGCCGAGCAGGTGCGCGAGATCGACGCGCCGCGCGCCGGGAACGTCGCGCGCGCTGACGTCGACGCCGCTGTCCGCGAGGTGCTGGAGCGCAGCACGCTCGGCGTCGCTCAGGAAGACGTAGGGCAGCACGCGTCGCCGGCCGGCGGAGTGATGCAGGCCGCCGACGTTCACCTCGGTTCCGCGCAGGACGCCTCCCTCAGCCAGTCGGCTCATCGCGTCGACGGTGCGCGTCAGCACCACGGTGCGCAGCCGGTCCGCCTGCCACCCGGGCACGAGCGCACGGCTCTCCTCGATGGTGTGGAACTCGGCACGGATCTCGTCCGGCAGTCCGAGCGCGTAGAGCTCCTGCTCCCACTCCGATGCGGCGATCTCGTCGTCGACGATGACGATCCGGTCAGGGTGCAGCATCGCGCCCCAGCCGACGACGACCTGGCCGTGAATCAACCGCTCGTCAATGCGCAGCAGAACGATCGGCATCGCGCGATACCAGCTCCGGACTGCAGCCGATGGAGGAGCGCCCCTTGTCGAGCAGCAGCTGCAGCAGCGTCTCGACCGGCTGTGTACGCTGCATCACGAACGTGAGCAGGATGGCCAGGTTGACCCCGGCCAGGACGTGCAGATCCGTGCGATCCCGAAGCAGGCGATGCGCGACCATGCCGCAGCTCCCGCTCTTCAGGTCCGTGAACAGGATCGCCGGCCCGTCTTCGAGATAGTCGCGGACTCTCTCGGCGAGTGCGTCAGGACCGAGGCCGGAATTGCTGATGGCGCGCAGCCCGCCCTCGGTTCCGGTGATGCGCCGCACCGCGTCGATCAGCCCGTCCGCGAGGCTGCCGTGGGCGATCACGATGCCCTGCACCGCCCTGACCTCATTCATAATCCTGCTCCAGGTACTCGCGCACACTTGCCATTGCCGCGTCCTCGCGCCCGGCAACGCCTCGCTGCATCCGTTCGATCAGCCGCTCGTTGAACTCGCGCGCGGTGTCATGCCCCGAGTAGCGCAGCAGCAGGTTCATCGCGACGACTTCCGTGATCACCGTGATGTTCTTGCCCGCGTTCAGCGGCACCGTCACGGTCGGCAGGGACACGCCCAGGATGTCCGTGGTCATGCCGTCCAGGCCGGTGCGCTCGTACGCCTCCCTGCGGTCCCAGTCAACCAGCTTGACCACGACCTCGATCCGCTTCTGCTGGCGTATCGCGCGGATGCCGAACAGCCGGCGGATATCGATCAGGCCGATGCCGCGGATCTCCATGTGATGATGGTGGAAATCCAGGCCGCGGCCGATCAGTACGTCATTGCCGCGCTTGGTCACCTGAACGATGTCGTCCGCAACCAGGCGGTGCCCCCTCTCGACGAGGTCCAGCACACACTCGCTCTTGCCGATGCCGCTGCGCCCGACGAACAGGAGGCCGACACCGTAAACGTCGGCCATGGAGCCGTGCATCGTCGTCCGCGGTGCGAATGCATCGTCGAGCCAGGGTTGCAGCCGCCGGTAGAACTCCCCCGTCTTGAGCTTGGAGCGAAGAACGGGAACGCGCGCCGCATCGGCAAGCTCGATCAGCATCCCGGGCACCTGCTGATTCTTGGTGACGATCACGGCCGGGATCGCGAGACGCAGCAGCCGCTCGACCGCCTCGCGTCGCAGTTCCTCGTCCACCGAGCGCAGGTAGCGGACCTCCGTTTCACCGAGTACCTGCAGGCGACCGCGCGGAAACCGCTCGCTGAAGCCGGTCAGCGCCAGCCCCGGACTCGACACCGTGGCCGACGCGATGGGGCGGTCCAGGTCGGCTGCCTTGGTGAGCAGCTCGAGCTGGAGGTACTGCGACTTGATGCGCAGCAGGTCCCCGACCGTGACGGCCGGCGCGGTCGCCTCACTCATGTCAGCTCGTCTGCATCGCCTCGGCTGCCGGAGCGGCCCGCCGGTCACGGGTGCGGCCACGACGCCGCCGAAGCTGACGCTCCAGGCGCTCTGCGGCGCGGTCCAGCGCACTGCGGAAGGACTCCGCCTCCCCGTGCGAGTGCAGCTGAACGCCGCCCGGGACCGTCATGCGGATCTCAGCATGCTTGAACGCGTTTTCTGCGCTGAACAGGATCTCTGCCGCGGATGCACGCGGCTCGATGCGGGCGACCCGGTCCACGCGCCTGCGCGCGAGGTCGCGGGTGCTGTCGGTAATCGTGCAGTGTCGGGCAGAGATGCGAACGTCCATGAGCCCTCCTTCGCTGCAGATGTCCGGCGCCGCCCACTGCGGCGCTCACGGTGCCTGCCTGTCGAGAACCGAGGTCAGGTGCCGCTCGGTCTCTTCCGCCGCGCGATCCCAGGTGTGCCGCTCCGCGAAGCGTCGTGCGCCCGTGCCCAGCCGCGCGCGCAGCTCGCCGTCGCGCAACAGCAGCGCGAGGCGCTCGGCCAGTGCGCTGACATCCCCGTGCGGAACGAGAAAGCCCGTTTCGCCGTCGACCACCGAATCGCGCAGACCCGGAGCGTCGCTCGCCACCGTCGGCGTCCCGCACGCGGCCGCTTCCAGGTTGCTGATACCCCAGCCCTCCTTCGGCGACGTCAGCACGTGCACCCACGCGCCCCGGAACAGCTCGAGCTTCCGCTGCTCATCCACGAACCCGAGCATGTCGACCCGCTCCTGCAGGTGCAGCTCGTCGCGCAGCCGCTCCAGCTCCGGCGCCGCATCACCTCGGCCGGCGATCAGCAGGCGCGCTGCCACACCGCGGTCGCGCAGCAGCGCGACCGCGCGGATGATCAGGTCCACGCGCTTGTAGCGCTTCAGCCGCCCGAGGTAGAGCAGTGTCGGCTCGTCGAACCGCGTCCCTGCAGGGTGGGGCGTCAGTGCCTCCACGTCCACCCCATTCGGGATCACCTGGATGTGGTCGCGCCGGAAGCCGCGCCGCACCATGTCCTCGGCCGTGCTTTGGGAGACCGCTTCCACCGGCAGGTGGCGGTAGAACAGGGGCAGCGGTCGCTCGAGCAGCCAGGTCGCGGCAGCAAACGGCAGGGACGCCTCCTGGAACGCGGTGCTACCGAAGAGGTGATGCACAAGCAGCACCACGGGTGCCTGTGCCCAGACGGGCGCAAAGACCGGGACCTTGTTCAGGTCCTCGATCACCAGGTCGTGAGCCTGCCGCGCCAGCGTGCGCCGGTAGTAGCCGCGCACCCCCAGCGGGAATGTATGCCGGCCGCCAACCCGGTGCACGTCCATGCCATCAACCGTTTCGCGCCCGGGGGCGCCAGGCCAGCCGGATACGAGCAGGTGCACCTCGTGTCCCCGGGCGGCCAGGCGGCCGAACACCTCGTGCAGGTGCGTTTCCGCGCCGCCGCCCTGCGGGTTCAGCCGGTCCTGCCAGTTGACGACGAGCAGTCTCAGTGCCGCACTCCTCCGCCCGCACCCGCGCGCCGCTGCTCCCGGCGCAGCGCGTCCAGCACGCCATTGACGAAGCGGACGCTTTCCTCGTTGCCGTACTTCTCGGCCAGCAGCAGCGCCTCGCTGATCGCGACCCGCGCCGGCACGTCCTCCTGCAGCATCAGCTCGGCTGCGCCGATGCGCAGAATGTTGCGGTCGATCACGGAGAGCCGCTCCAGCCGCCAGTTGGTGAGCGCACCGTCCAGCGCGCGGTCGATTTCCGGCAGGTGCTCGTCGAGCAGGCCGATCAGCTCCCGCAGGTATGGCCGCTTGGCTGGTGCAACGCTGCGCGTCTCATAGAACTCGGTGAGCACGTCACGCACGCTCGCGCTGCGCCGCGATTCCCACGCGTACAGCACCTGCAGCGCCCAGGAGCGCGCACCGCGCCGCTCACGCATCCGTGCCCCCGATCCGCGCGTACAGGTCGGCCATCTCGAGCGCCGTCAGTGCTGCCTCCCATCCCTTGTTGCCGGCCTTGCCGCCGGCACGTGCCATCGCCTGCGCCGTGTCGTCCGTCGTCAGCACCCCGAACGCAACCGGAACGCCGTGGTCCAGCGCGTTGCGCAGCAGGCCGTTGGTTGCGCCGCTCGCGACGAAGTCGAAGTGCGGCGTGTCACCGCGGATCACGCAGCCGAGCGCGATCACGGCGTCGAATCCGCCTGCGCGCAGGATGCGGTCCGCTGCAAGCGGCAGCTCCCACGCGCCGGGGACGCTGTACACCACGACATCGTCCGCCGCGACATCGTGCTGCTCGAGGCACGCCTGCGCGCCCGCGAGCAGCCGGTCGGTCACCAGCTCGTTGAACCGGCTCACCACGATCGCAAAGCGACGTCCCTTCCCCTGCATGCTTCCCACGATCCGCGTCACGTCTGCTCCTCGATCGGCGACGGCACCCGCTCCACCGGTGCGGCATCCGGCGGAATGTGGCCCAGCTTGTCGCGCTTGGTGCGCAGGTATCCGAGGTTGTGCTCGCTCGGCTTCGCGTAGATCGGCTCGCGCCCGGTGATGCGCAGGCCGTAGCCCTCGAGGCCCACGATCTTGCGCGGGTTGTTGGTCAGCAGCCGGATCGACCGCAGTCCCAGGTCGAGCAGGATCTGCGCCCCGATACCATAGTCGCGCAGATCCGGCTTGAACCCCAGTGACTCGTTCGCCTGCACCGTGTCCTGCCCCTCGTCCTGCAGCGCATAGGCGCGGATCTTGTTCGCGAGCCCGATCCCGCGCCCCTCCTGCCGCAGGTAGACGATCGCGCCCTCGCCCTGCTCGTCGATGCGTCGCATCGCCGCGTGCAGCTGCTCGCCGCAGTCGCAGCGCATGGAGTGGAACACGTCGCCGGTCAGGCACTCCGAGTGCATGCGCACCAGCACGTTCTTCCGCCCCGCGATGTCGCCCTTCACGAGCGCGACGTGCTCCCGCCGGTCGACCTGGTTTTCGTACGCGATGACGCGGAACTCGCCGTACGGCGTGGGCAGCGATGCCTCCGCGATCCGCTTGACCAGCCGCTCGTGCTGCAGGCGGTACGCCACGATCTGCGCCACCGTGATGAACGTCAGCTCGTGCTCCCGGGCAAACGTTTCGAGCGCTTCGCGCCGCGCCATCGTGCCGTCATCGTTCAGGATCTCGCAGATCACGCCGGCCGGCGGCAGTCCTGCGAGGCGGGCCAGGTCCACTGATGCCTCCGTCTGCCCGACGCGGCGCAGCACGCCGCCCGGCACCGCGCGCAGCGGGAAGACGTGACCGGGACGACGCAGGTCCGACGGACGCGTCGCCGGATCGACCAGCAGCTGGATCGTCTTGGCGCGGTCGAATGCGCTGATCCCGGTCGTGACGCCGAAACGTGGCGCGGCATCCACCGAGACGGTGAATGCCGTGCCCATGTAGTCCTGGTTGTGATCCGTCATGGGCGGCAGGCCGAGCGCATCGGCCCGGTCGGCCGTGATCGCGCAGCAGATCAGCCCGCGCCCATGCGTGGCCATGAAATTGATCGTCTCCGGTGAAATCATGGACGCGGCCGCGACGAGGTCCCCCTCGTTCTCGCGGTCCTCGTCGTCCGCCACGATGACGAGTCGTCCCTCACGGATATCCCGGATCGCGTCCTCGACGCGTCCCAGCTTCATTCTCGTATCTCTCCCGGCAATGCCGCGCCCCGCCGGTCGAGCAGGTGCGCAACGAATTTGCCGATCATGTCACCTTCGAGGTTTACCCGGTCGCCTTCCCGCAGGTGCCGCAGGTTGGTGTGCTCCCAGGTGTAGGGTATCAGCGCGACCTGCGCCACGTCGTCCGCAGGCAGCGCATTCACGGTCAGGCTCACGCCGCTGATCGCGATCGAGCCGTGCAGCACGGTGACCGCCGCCACGTCCTGTGGCAGTGCGACGTCCAGCAGCACGTGCTCGCCCTGCCGCTCGATTGCGCGCACCGTTCCGACACCGTCGACGTGCCCCTGCACGAGGTGGCCGCCGAGGCGCTCGCCCAGTGCGAGCGCGCGCTCGAGGTTCACCTCGTCGCCCTGCGCAAGATCGCCGATCGTGGTGCGCGACAGCGTCGTACCGATCGCCGCGACCTCGAAGCCGCTGGCATCGTGACGCGTGACTGTCAGGCACACCCCGTCGACGGCGATCGAATCGCCGTCACGCACGTTTTCCAGCACGCTGCGCGCGGCGATCCGGAGTGCGCGGCCGTTGGCGACCTCCGAGACGCGCTCGATCCTGCCGACTTCCTCGACGATACCCGTGAACACGTCAGCCTTTCAACCGGTCGTAGACCAGCTCCACGTCGTTGCCGTACGCCCGCTCGCGCACCAGTCGCCACTCGTCCGGCAACGGCGCGGCGAGCGGAAACGCCGGAGTGCCCTGCGCGCCCAGGAACCGCGGCGCCACGAACAGGTGCAGCCGGTTCACGAGCCCGCGCGAAAGCAGCTCGGCCGCTACCACGCCGCCTCCCTCGCACAGCAGCGCGTGCACGCCCGCAGCGTGCAGCTCCCCCAGCACAGTACCCACGTCGACGCGACCGTTACGCTCGACGACGCGCCGCACGCGCACCCCTGCGCTTTCGAGCGCGGCTACCGCGTCGTCGGGTGCCCTGCTCGTGCAGAACACCGCCACGGGCGCCTCGTGGGCGGTACGGACCAGCCTGCTCCCGGGGTCGAGCGACGCGCCCGAGTCGATCACCACGCGCAGCGGCGGCGTGCGCGGCTGCGGCGTGCCTCGCGCAGTAAGCAGCGGGTCGTCGGCGCGGGCGGTACCTGCGCCGATGAGGATGGCATCGAATCCCGCGCGCAACGACTGCACGGCCGCGTTCGCCGCGGCGCCGGTGATCGCCGTACGCTCGCCGGCACGGGCGCTCAATCGCCCGTCCAGCGAGATCGCCAGCTTGAGGGCAGTGAACGTGGTGTTCTGTTCGTGGCGGTGGAAGAAAGCAGCGTTCAACGCGCGCGCCGCGTCCTCCTCCACTCCCGTCACCACTTCGATGCCCGCGGCCCGCAGCCGGTCGATGCCGCCGCGTGCAACCGGGTTCGGGTCGAGTGCCGCGACGACCACGCGACCGACACCGGACCGCACCACGGCATCCGTGCACGGCGGCGTCCGCCCATGATGGTTGCACGGCTCCAGCGAGACGTACAGCGTCGCACCGCGTGCCCGCTCGCCCGCGCCGTCGAGCGCCGCAACCTCCGCGTGCGGCCCGCCATACTCGGCGTGCCATCCCTCCGCGATGACTTCACCGCCCTGGACGAGCACCGCACCGACCATGGGGTTGGGTCGCGTGCGGGCCCAGCCGCGCTCCGCGAGCGCGAGGGCTCGCCTCATCCATGCGGCATCGACCGCGGGATCAGAACGTGAGGCGGAGCCCAAGGCTGCCGTACCAGCCGTCCTTCTCGAGGAGATCCGTTGCGCCCGGGCCGCTGAAGCCGTCGGCGCCCTGCTGCCAGCCCACCTCGCCGACCAGGCTGACGATCACGACGGTGAACGCCACGTTGCCGAACGCGGTGAGCCGCTTCGCGCTGTAGTCGTCGTTGCGGATCGAGCGCGTGCCGTCGGTTGCCGGATCATCGGTGACGTAGCGCAGCAGCGCGTTGCTGGAGTACCAGTCGTAGCCGGCGCCGGCAGTCGCCGAGAACAGCAGGAACCGCTTGCCGATCGTCGCCCGCGCGCTCCACGCGCTCAGGTCCTCGAGCGCGAAGTGGCCTTCCGTGTCCACGACCTCGGGATCGCCGAACGAAACGTCGCCCAGGCTCCGGTACATGCCCGTCACGCTGATGCCGGGCACCGTGAACGACTCGCGCAGGATCCCGACCTGCGCGCCGAGCGCCCAGGTCGTGACACCATCCTCGAAGCCGTCGTCGCCCGGAAGCAGCACGCGGCCGAGACTGACCAGCCCGTCGATGGAGCCGAAACCGCCCACTGTCGGAAACAGTGAGAGCCCCTGGTAGATGCCGACCGCACCGTCGACGGCAACGACCGGAACCCATGCATCCACTTCGTCACCGTTGCGGGCGGCCGTGGCCGGCAGTCGCACCTTGCCGACATTCACGCGCGGTGTGATCGCGATGCGCGGAAAGCTGCCGATGCGCATGCCGAGCGTGCTGGACGTGCCGAGCGCCGGATTGCCCGCCGTGGCCGCAATGCCGGCGCGCGCCTGGGTGATCTCGATCGCCTGCGCGATCGTGTTGCAGAAGTCGAGCTCTGCGGCGGGCACGTCCCGCTCGCACAGCGTCATCATGCTCTGCGCATGTGCATTCCTGGTCGGCGCCGCCAGCGCGAGC
>DASTYK010000017.1 GCA_035764935.1 Longimicrobiales bacterium
GCCCCGTCATCATTTCGTGCGTTGGCGCGTTAGCAGTGGTATTCTGCAGAACCCCCTCACCCATTGCAGGTCATCTGATAACCGGCCGCAGCACTGCCGCCTCTCACCACCGGAGGTAGATCATGCGCAGGGCATGGATGACACTCGTAATCGCTGCCGCAATCGGAGCCGGCGCATCCGACGTCGCCGCGCAGGCGCGCAGCCCGCTCTCACTCGATCTGAACGTCGGGCGCGGGATCGGCACGGGCCACGGAACCTATCTGGACAACAGCGACGGGTTCATCGGCGACGTGCTGCTCGCGTACCGCCTGCGGGGTATCGGGAGCGGCGGCCTGCTTGCGGCATTCGACGCCGGTATCCAGGGCACCAGGTCGCACGCGCTGGTATGCATGGAGCCGGAGAACGTCCAGTGCGTGCCGCCGTTTCCGGAGTTCAAGGTCTTCGCAGCGGCGGTCGGCTGGGAGAACTCCAGCGGGTCATTCCGCGCGTTCGCGGGTCCTGCCGTCGTGCATGCGGATGAGGCAGCAGGTGGAGTCTTCGCGCGGGGCGACGTCGCACTGCCGCTCTTCAGCCGTGTGTGGGGCGTTGCGGGTGTTCGCGGTGTGATCGTTCCTGACTACCAGGGCGACTCGTTCCAGCTCGGCGGCGTCAGCTTCGGGCTTCGCATCCGTTAGCTGTTCGGGGCATTCGTCTGGTCAGGGACTCGTCAGCGGATTGTCAGGAACTCGTCAAGCCGTACCCGCGGGAAACAACCTTTCCCGTTCCGCACAACCTCGATCGAAAGGTCTGCACATGCGCATGCGTCTGCTGGTCGTGCTCGGCTGTCTCACCATCGCTGGCTGCGCGACGGAATCTGACGGAGAGACGGAGGCAGTCACGGACAGCCTGACGCAGCAGCAACGCGACAGCGCGATCGGCGCGTCGGGCCTGCCCGGTGCGGGCGGCGTGAACCGCGCGCTCGATGCGTCGCGTGCGGCAGAGGAGAGGGCTGCACGGATGGATTCCATACAGCCCTGAGATGCGAACCGGGTGGCGGATCCTCTGCCCTTCTTGACACGCGGCCTCTTCCAGCGAACCATTGACGTCGGTCGACGCCGACCGCCTGCCCTTCCCGCACGTGGAGTCGCGTGTGAATCACCCCGGCTGCTTCCTGGCCTGTACATGAATACGACGTTCCGACGCGGCGCCCTCGCGTGCCTCGCGCTCTCGTGCGTGACGCACGCTCCTGTCCTTGCCCAGCAGCAGAGCTTCGCGACGCTTGCACGCGAGTCGCTCGCGCAGATCGAGGGCGAGCTGTCGGTGCCCGGCCTGCAGGCGGAAGTCGAGGTCATCCGCGACGAGTGGGGCGTGCCGCACATCTACGCGCAGAACCGGCACGACCTGTTCTTCGCGCAGGGCTTCGTGCAGGCGCAGGACCGGCTCTGGCAGATCGACATGTGGCGGCGCACGAACGAGGGGCGGCTCGCCGAGATCATGGGGCCCGAAGCGTTCGAGCACGACCGGCTCGCACGGCTGCTCATGTATCGCGGCGACTGGGATGCCGAGTTCCCGAGCTATCACCCCGATGGCCGCGCGATCTTCCAGGCGTTCGCCGACGGCGTGAACGCATTCATCGAACACGCCGGCGACAACCTGCCCGTCGAGTACAAGCTGACCGGGCTGAAGCCGTTGCCGTGGACACCCGAATCATCGACCGGCCGCGTCGCAACCGCGCTGCCGCTCGGCCAGGCGCGCGAGGAATTGCGCCTCGCGATGCAGGTTGCACGGCTCGGCATCGAGGAAGTGAACCGTCGCGAAGCGCCCGGCCGCGCCGCGTGGATCGACCTCGAGCTGCCCGAGGGGCTCGACGTCTCGATCATCACCGACGACGTCCTCGACGCCCTAGGTCATTTCCGCAGCGCACCGCCGCGGCCGCCGCTCCTGCCCGAGTACCAGCAGTGGGCCGACGCGCTCGCCTCCGAGAACGACGGCGCGCAGGAGACCTCGCCCGGCAGCAACAACTGGGTCGCGAGCGGCCGGCTGACGAAGAGCGGCAAGGTCCTGCTCGCGAACGACCCGCACCGCGCGGTGATGAACCCGTCGCTGCGCTACCTCGTGCACCTCGAGGCGCCCGACTACCGCGTGATCGGATCGACGGAGCCGGCGATCCCGGGTGTGGCGATCGGACACAACGGCAGAATCGGCTGGGGACTCACAATCGTCGGCACCGACCAGGCGGACGTGTTCGTCGAGCGGTTGAATCCGGCGGATCTCGACCAGGCGATGTACCGCGGTGAGTGGTACCCGCTGCGCATCGTCGTGGACACGATCCGGGTGCGTGGAGAGTCAGCGCGGGTGGTCGAGCATCGGTACAGCAGGCATGGGCCGGTGTTCTATGTCGATTCGGCGAATCACGTCGCGTACGCGATCCGCTCGACGAGCACGGAGCCGGGGACGGCGGGATACCTCGCGGCGCTGCGACTGGCCGAGGTCGCCGACTGCCACGGCTTCATCGACGCGATGGCGTACTGGAAGGCGCCGTCCGAGAACATGGTCTGTGGCGACGTCGACGGGAACATCGCGTGGCTCGCGGCTGCATTGTCGCCGCGACGGATCGGCGGGTGGTACGGGCGGCTGCCGGTGCCCGGGGATGGGCAGTACGCGTGGGATGGCTTCCGCAGTCACACGGAGCTGCCGCAGGAGTTCAATCCGCCTCGTGGGTGGGTCGGCACCGCGAACAACGACATCCAGCCGCCGGGTTACTCGCCGCCGCTGATGTTTCCGCGGGGGCCGAGTGCGCGGATGCATCGTCTTAACGAAATGTTTGCGGGCGCGTCCGGTCTGACGGTCGAGGACTTCGAGCGGATGCAGAACGACGCGGTCTATCCGTGGTTCGTGTCACAGGACCGTGCTTTCTTCGAGGGGTGGGTTGCGGACGATCCGACGGTGGAGTGGGCGCGGGGGCTGATCGCTGCGTGGGATGGGACGTACCATCGGTCGAGTCCGGAGGCGGCGCTGCATTATTACTGGCGGCGGGTGATGCCGGATTCGGTGTTTTCTTCGGTTGGTTTATCATCGGGCTCGCGCGTCTCGATGGCTCCTGCGGCGTTGGGTGCGGCGGTGGACAGTCTGCGTGCCCGGTTGGGGGCGGATCGGGAAGGGTGGCGGTGGGGGCGGATCCATCGGTCGGAGCTGCCGCATCCGTTTGTGCGGCCGTATGACCTGGGGGCGGTGGAAAGGAATGGGGGCGGGGGAACTGTCGCTGCTACGGGTGCGACGTTCCGGTTCATCGTGGACTTCAGTGACTTCGACAATTCGCGGGTGACGAATGCTCCGGGGCAGTCTGGGCAGCCGGGGAGTCCGTTCTATGGGAATCTAGTGAGGGTGTGGGGGGACGGTGGGTATTTTCCGCTGGTGTGGTCGAGAGGGGCGGTGGAGGGGCGAGCGGCGCACCGACTGAGGCTTAGCGACGAAATCCGCTGATGCATTGTGGCAGCCCCCCGCTGCACTCAGTTCGTATACGTGAAGCACCCAAGAAATGACGCAGCTGCCCATGCCAGATAACCGTCTGGCGGTCAGTCCCTGATAGGCAGTGCGCCCCTGCCGCGGTAGCAGAAGCGGCGCGTTCACCGGCAGCTTCCGTCCATGCAGTCAACTGTGCGTTAAACCACGAACAAGCGCCAGTGTAATATGAGCGACACACCTGCCCTCGCTACATCCATCTAGAGGTCAAACGTAGTGTATACTCACATCCGCCTGACCAACTTCAAAGCCTTCGAAAAGGCTAACGCGCAACTTGGACCGATCACGCTGATTCTCGGCCCGAACAACGCGGGCAAGTCATCGATTATCGCCGCGTTCAGATTGTTGGTGCAAACCATTGAGAGTCCTGACTTCGAAGTACCCCTGCTTCTCGACGGAATCCTCGGTGATTTCGGTACATACAAAGATATCGTATACGGAAATCATCGTGGCCGGGCGTTCGGCATCGAGCTCGACAGAGTCGCGCAGGAAGAGGATGGGTTTTACGGGAAGATCAGCGGCGTAGCGTCATTGGGACTGGAATACAAGTATCGGACAAAACGCCGTGAGGTGGTCCTTAAGAGTACTCGGCTTCGGCTGGACGGCGAGCCGCTGATCACAACGCAGTATTCCACTGATGCGGAACGCCAGCTGATCACCCGAGTTGGCTATCGCACCGTACCGCCCGGGCTCCGAGGGGGGCTATCGGAATTGTTACGCATGTACCATTTCCTGCCTCAAACAGTGGGTTTGTATGCCGCCCGACGATCTGGGGAGCAGCTGCGTGAGTTCGTCACGGACAATGCGCAACAGATCCTTCGTATGAGCACCTCGGTTGGCGGCGTACTAATGAATGGATTGAGAGGAACAGAGTACCTCGGCGCCATGCGTGCTGCTCCATCTAGAACGTACCTTGTTACGGGTGAGCGGCGTCGGCGCGTAGGTTCGTCTGGCGAACACGCTGCGTCGATGCTAATGCTTGACTCCTTTCGAACTGGCAAGAGGAAGCGCGAGCTGAGCGCCAAAGTAGGCAGGTGGCTCAAGTCTGCTGGTATCGCACGCGCGGTCCAAGTGGAGATGATATCAGATCGCCACTATGAGCTTCGCGTGTCTCATTTTACCACGGGAGAGACCGAAAACATTGCGGATGTGGGGTTTGGTAACAGCCAGGTCATCCCAGTACTTGTCGCTGGATACTCGCTTTCATCCGGCGCTACGCTTTTGGTCGAGGAACCCGAGATACACCTTCACCCGCGCGCGCAGGCTGAACTTGGTCAGCTTTTCCTCGAGCTGTTCCAGGGTGGAATTCAGACCGTTGTCGAAACGCATAGCGAGCACCTCGTCCTGCGAATGCAGTCGTTCGTCGCTTCGGGCCATCTCCGGCCAGAGGATCTATGCGTGCTCTACGTTCATGCGATAGGTGACAAGAAGAAGGTGACGCGTTTGCGTGTCGATAAGAGGGGCCATTTCATCGACGAGTGGCCAGGAGGGTTTTTCCCGGAGCGCATCGAGGAGGCCAAACGCTTGGCCAGACTCCGGCATAGGGCGCAAGCATGACGTCAAATGTCGTGGATGCAAATATCATTAGAGCCTACTTTGAAGAAGCCGTGCTCAACTTGACCCCCGACACTACCGCGCCGTGTCGGGCCTTCATCGAAAGCCTTGGCTCGACCAATGTGTGCTTCGTGGATTCTAATGGCACTATTGAACACGAATGGGGCAACGTCGTCGATCCCGACTGGTTCCGAGCCTGGTTCGGAGACCTCCTCGCAACTGGCGCTGTAGGCATCATTGACGCTCCCGCCCGGCCCGACCTACGCAACGAATTACGGAAGCTTGGCTTTCCTGCTAACGGCCGGGACATCTGGTACGTAAGAGCGGCGGCCGCGGCGGCAGGAAACGCTGACTCCGCACAACTGGTAACAGAGGATATCGATTTTTTCGATCCCACAAAGAAGAAGGCCGGGAAGAAAGCCCGGGATCGCCTGTTGCATGAGCGGAAGGGGCCAGTGCTTAAAGCGCTTGAAAAGCACGGTATTAGTGTAAACGCAATGTGCACGTGCATCATATAACCGTAACGACGTCGGCCCATGGTCTAACGTATCCGGCTAAGTCGGCGGGCAGGGCAGCTGTGCAAGTGCTTGGATGAGGTTCATATAGCAGGGCAAAACTGAGCCAGAGCATGGACGGGCCCGCTGCTTACCTCCGGCTATACCGCGCGAACGGAGTCGCGCCGACGCCTGCGACGCGTCCCAGTCATCCTGCGTGCTGGTACGCCCGCCACCATTATTAGACGGCTCGTCCTCCGGCCGGGAAACAAGACCTGAGACCCGCACCACGCCATGCCAACGTGACACCCATGCCGAATCCGCAACAAGAATCAAGCGGTCATGACGCCGAGGCCGCAGCTCTGGGCTTCTACTATCAAGCGTTGTTCGGGCTTCTGTTACTACTAAGAACCGACTCAGACGATGCGTGTATCGTCTTGGAGCAGCTTGATGACGTCGTGTTAACAGTAGACGGCCGAGAGTTGCTGCATCAGCTTAAACACAGCATGGCGGCGGTTCCGCCTCCTGTCACAATCCAGTCGCCGTCGTTGTGGAGGACGATTAAAGTATGGGCTGACGCACTCCCCCGCCTGTCACTGTCGGAAGCCACATTCCACTTGGTCACGGTTGCCGGCGTGGCGCACTCCAGCCCACTTGAAGCCCTCCTGGACCCAACAACGGACCGCGAAGGACTCCGAGCGGCGTTAGAGGCGGAGGCCGAACGGGTTCGAACCGCCAGATCGTCGGCGGAGGCCTCCGGTTCTAAGGTGCCATATAGCGATAAGGCTCCCGGATGCAGCGCCTTTCTCGACCTCAGCCAGACGGACCGCCTTAACCTGCTACGACGCGCGTCTATACAAGCCAACGCTCCCCATATTGATGAAATCGAGGATGAGGTAGCGGCGATGCTCAGTATCGTGCCGCCCGAGCAACGACCCGAAGTGGCAAAGAAGCTGATCCAGTGGTGGGATCGGGAAGTCATCTATTCGCTGTGCGGCAAGCGTGAGCGCATCATTACGCGGGCGGAGCTTCAAATTCGAGTTACTGCGATTATTAGCGAGATCGAACAGGGTCTCCTCTTCGCCGACTTCGAAGCCGTAGCAGTACCGTCTGAGTATCAGCCTGACGGTATGCTGGCGCGGCAGATCAGTCTGGTTAAGGGCGCACAGAGCGACCTTGGCCGAGCCATCCGTGAGGAATGGCGAGCTCGGCAGCAGCGATCCAAGTGGACCAATGACAATCCCCGGATGCGTTCTGTCATAGGAGAGTATGACCGAATTCTTACAGAACACTGGAGTGATAAGCACGAGCGGTTACGAGAGGAATGCGCCGAACTCGACGAGGATGGGAAATGCAGCAAGGGCCTGCTGCTCTTACGGTGGAGTCATGATGACGCGCCCCAAGTGATTCGGCCCATAGCTGACGAGTGGAAAGCGGCGTTTTACGTGCGCGGCAGCTTCCAAGTGCTGGCAATCAATCGCGAAGTAGGATGGCACCCCGACTACCTAGATCTGCTTAGGGACGAACAATGATACTTGCCCATGACGTTCTCGCCGAAACGAATCCGGCCTTCTGCGCGTACATTATCGGGCGGTTCTGCGAGTCCTTCAGAGTCGAATCTGGCCGCGATCCAGAGCTGCCCCTTGTATACCTATCGTTACCGCTCGCGTTATCTGAGGATCTCGGCGAGATGTTTAATGGCACTAATCGCCGAACCGGACTGCATGCGTGGGTTGACCGACATCCTGAAGCCGCGGTAGGGCTTGTCGAGCGCATCGACGGCTCGCTTCAGATGGTCACCGATGCAGTGCGCTTCGGCTGCTTCTACAGCCTCCTAACGCTTACGAGTGAGGGAGCTACGGTCGGGACAGGGACGCAGCAACCACCCAGGGCTCAGACCAGTTCTCTGGGACTCGAAATCACACGAGCCGTCAAGCGGGCGCAACGCCTAGGTTACTGGTTCGGGTCAGCAGGGTCGGCAGCCCGCGTCTTCGATATCCTGGGGGTGACGGTATGAGTAGGTGGAACATATCGGATATCGTCTTTTACGGTGTCGAAGGATCTCGACGGGATATTCAGTTACGAACGGCGGCCGTAAACATTATTACTGGTGCCTCTGGAACAGGTAAATCCACGATCATCAAGGCCATCGATTACTGCTTGGGGTCCAAGGACTGTGAATTACCAGCCCACGTGCGGCGACGGAGTCTGGCAGTTGGAACGAAATGGACTGACGGCCAAGCCGAATTGGTCATTAGCCGCATAATCCCTCCTGTGGGTAGAACCACGAGCACCCGCATGTACGTCGCCACGGGTCGCAACCTTCTTATACCCGATACAATAGAGAAATTTGAAGGTCCAACAACAGTCACTGCGGCGAAGGCACTCCTGGAAAAGGCATTCGGCATCGGCGATCGCCCGCGTGAAGACGACATGGTCGGACTAATTCGAGGCCGAGCAACAGTGCGGCATGTAACACCGTACATGTTCGTCACGAAGGAAATCATTCTCAACGAATCGGCGTTGCTTTACGGGCTCGACGACCCGGACGAGGCCCCCGGCATCCGGGAGACCCTTCCGTATTTCTTAAGAGCGACAGATGAGGAATCTGTAGCGCTTGAGCGACGGCTGAAGCAGCTGCAGAGAGCGTATGAGAGGGAAGAGGCGAGAAACAATGCCCGCGCCGCCTCCAAGAGCCAACTCAAAGAGCGCGCATGGAGTCTCCTTTCCGAGGCGTACAGGATCGGCCTTGTTGCGGCGGAACCCGGCGAAGGAAGTGAAGCGGCACTTGTCGCACAGTTGCAGGATGTGTCCGCGGCTCCGGTGGCTACCAGACTGTATCCCAACGAAGCCGAGCTGCGTGAGTTACATGCCTCCCGTCGGCAGGTGTTGGATGGCCTGGCGATAGCGAGACGTCGTCTGCAAGCGACACGTACGGCCGCGGAAGAGGTTAATGGATTTCAGTCTACAGTCGAGCGACAGCGGCAAAAGCTTAGCTTGGCCGACCATCTTCAGTTAGAGTCGCCTCGTCGGACATGCCCACTGTGTGACACACCGTCTGAAGCTGGAGCACGGAGCTCCGAAGTCATGCGGGCAGTAATTAGCACGATTCGTGGCGAAGCAGCGGCAGTTGAACGTGTTCAACCCAAGCTTGCTGATCACCAAGCTCATTTGGAGGAGGACATCGCCACGCTCAATCAGCAGCTCAGGAGGATCGATGAGAACATTCGGTCCTGGCTAAGGCAAAACTCCGAGGCCCGAGAAATGGCGGACATTGCACATGTTCGCGCGCATCTTCTTGGCCGTGTGTCCTTCTTTCTCGAAAGCGTGGCTGAGACCGCCCTCATGTCGGAGCGTGACTTAACGGTACTGCGAGCTGAGATCGAGGAGCTATCATCTCTAGTCGACAAGGATGCCAAGGCGGTACGGCTCCGCCACGCCGAATCCAAGGTGTCGCAGTACGCTACTTTCGCTTTTGGTCAGCTACCGACTATCGCTCCCTGTGTGCAGGCAGAGTTGTCGTTCTCAGCTCGTGATCCCAGTCTCTCGATTATTGAAGCCGAAAGCGGCGCGGTTCTCAAGATGTTAGATGTTGGCTCGGATCAAAACTACTTGGCGCTGCATATAGCTCTTTCGTTCGCCTTGCAGCAATTCTTTGAGGTGGCTAAGGCGCCGGTACCTGGGCTTCTTGTATTTGACCAGATAAGCCGCCCATACTTCCCGTCAAAAGGCGAAGAGGATTGGGATGAGGCCGAGATCGACGGCCAACAGGAGGATGAAGAGTTTGCGGCTCTACGGAAGCACGTGAACTTCCTCTTCTCCGAGGTCGCCCGCAGGGCGGGCTTGCAGGTACTCCTCATCGAGCATGCCTATTTCGCAGACGATCCCGACTACGTAGCCGCTACGCGTTACCGTTGGACGAAGCGTTCAGGAGAGGCGTTGATCCCGGCCGATTGGCCCACACGGCCGGATGTAACCCAGTAACAGGCGCAGTGGAGGAAGACCCTCAATTGGGGACGATCTGGCTAATAGTCGCGAATGGCTGCTGCGCTAACGCCTTCCATCCAGCGCAAGTACACGTCTGTGTCGGTGAGTTGGACAACAGGCGCACTCGACGTAAGGCGGCGTTGGAGATGTCCGGGACGTGCGTGTAGATAGACAGGTCGCTCGCCGTTTCGCCAGTCTCGAACATCGAGCGTCACGGCATCCATCGAGTCTCGCTAGCCGACGTTGTGAGTAGTCACTTCAGCCGTGCGCACGCTGGGCAGAGCGGCTCGCCCGACAGAACAACAGCGGGCGCGCGATATAACGAATCACTGTCAGGCGTGCAGTATTGATGTGAAGCAGCTGAACGCAACTCGTACCGCATGTCAGCCGCGCAGGCGCTGGATAGGCCTGCAGCTTAAGTCTGGGCGTTACGGGCGGTCTCCGAGCAAGAATAATCAAGCCGACTTCTCCATGAGCCGACGCACACCAACTCCGCTCCCCGTCACCCTCGCCCTCGCCGCCTGCCTACTGGCCGCCGGCTCACCCGCCGCATCCGCCCAGCAGCCGGATTCGGCAACCACGCCTCCGCGCCTCCGCAATGCCAGCAAGCTCATCGACGAGCTGACCGAGAACTACCCGCTCCCGCTGCGCAATGCCGCAATCGGCGGCGAAACCCGCGTCCGCTTCCGTGTCGACGAGGAAGGCAAAGTCGACTCCGCCTGGGTCGCCTTCAGCAGCGGCCTCATCAGCCTCGACCGCGCCGCACTCGCAACAGCCCGCCGCGCCGAGTTCGAGCCAGGACGCAGCGGCGACGCCGCCGTTCCGATGTGGACCGAGCTGCCCTTCACCTTCCGCACCGGCTTCGAGCGCAGTCCCGACCCGCAGCTCATCCCGATACTGAACCGCTCCGACATCGAGGCGAAGCTCCCATCCACCCGTCCCCGCGCACTGGCTGCATCGAGCCTCGGTGCCATGGTCGGACTGTCGCTGCTCGTCGATTCCGCGGGCCGTCCGGCTCAGATCGACATCGCGCATACGAGCTGCCTGACCGAAGCGGATGAAGCAGCGGTCGCGATCGTGCGCCAGCTCGTGTTCCAGCCGGACACGGAGGGCATCGGCGCGCGACGTCGCACGCACGCGTCCGTCTGGTTCGGGAAGGACAGCGTCAGCCTGCGGCTCCTCGGGGACGCGCGACCTCTGCCGGTCGACAGTGCATCCGCTGATTCAGCCGCAGCCGATGAAGAATCAAGCCTGCCCACCAGGCGACCGGAGCTCAGCAACCGGCCACACATCGCCCGGCTGCTGGAGCGGTACTACCCGCCTGACCTGCGCCAGCTCGGTATCGGCGGTCAGGTGATCGTGCAGTTCTTCGTCGATGAGGAAGGTGCCGTCACCTTCCGCGAAGTGAGCCGCTCGAGTGGCGAGTGCAAGCTCGACGCGGCAGCGCTGCTCGTGGGTCGAGAGATGCGTTTCGAACCGGCGGTCTCCCGTGGCAAGCGCGTGCCGGTCTGGGTTGCGATTCCGATCAACTTCAGCTCGCGCTGAACGCCCGGTGGCAGGCGAATGACCGAGAGCGCCGGACACACTCGGAGCGTCGTTCGATCTTCCGCCCTGGCCATGATGCTCCCGACTGTGGCCACGGCGTTCGGCGCCTGCGCAGATCCGTCATCTCGCCAGACCCCCGAGCATGCGGATTCACCGGGCATCAACGTCACCGCGCCGTCGGCCGACAGGCAGCTCCCCTGGCACTTCGAGCAGCTCTGGCGTCTCGGGCCGGCAGACGACGACCGCCTGACACTCGTCGACCTCGCCCGGCACCTCATCGCCGCCGACAGCGCGGGTCGCATCTTCATTCTCGATGAGGCCGCTCGTCACGTCCTGGTCATCTCCACCGGCGGCGAGGTGATCGCGACCATCGGCCGACAGGGAGAAGGTCCGGGGGAGCTGAAGGAGCCAATCGCACTCACGACCACCGAAGCCGCAGTGTCAGTCTACGATTTCGGCAAGCAGGCGCTCGTTCGCTGGAGCCACACCGGCGACGTCCTGCCCGAGCTTCGCATCCCCAACAGCTTCTGGGGCCCGCTGATCCGAGAGAT
This sequence comes from Longimicrobiales bacterium, assembly GCA_035764935.1. Taxonomy (NCBI): domain Bacteria; kingdom Pseudomonadati; phylum Gemmatimonadota; class Longimicrobiia; order Longimicrobiales; species Longimicrobiales bacterium. The sequence continues at coordinate 11,633 of DASTYK010000017.1, forward strand.
CGGCAATGACACCGTCCTGTTCACCGCGCTCGCGCGTGCTGACGCCAGCACGTCGGAGCAATCGCTCGTCGCATGGTCGCATTCGGGTCAGCGTCAGCTTGCCGCCATGACGCGCCAGCCGGATCGATCCGCCGAATTCCCGAGCTGTGGCGTCAGCGGTCCACCGATCGCGCCATTGTTCGCCCCGGAGCTGGTGTGGGATGCCGCCGGTTCACGCGTGGCCGTGAACACCAGCCCCGAGTACCGGGTCGACGTTTTCGAAACCGGGGAGCACGTGCTGAGCATTCGTCGCGACATGCCGCCGCGACGCGTCACGCGGGCGCTCGCGCTGGCCGAGGTCGCCGACGGCATGCCGATCCCCATCGCGGACTGCACCGTCCCGGCGCACGAGGTCGTGCAGGGACGCGGCAACGCCGACGTGCTGCCGTCCGTGCGCGACGTCGTGCTCGCACCCCACGGCGAGCTGTGGGTGCTGCGCGGTACGTTCAGGGGCGAGCCCACGCTGATCGACGTGTTCGGCGCCGACGGCACTTACCGCGGCACGCTGCCACCGGAATCGCCCTTCCCGGCGGCGTTCCTACCTACGGACGAGATCGTAGCCATTGAACACGATGCGCTCGGCGCGGCCAGCGTCGCACTCTAGCGGATTCATCGCGAGACCACCGCCAGCCACGTGACGAACTGACCGACAACAGCAGGGGTGGCGGCTCCATCAACGAGCCGTGCAGGAAAAGCCGGTCCTCGTTCGTCATACAGCACGAACGCCTGCCGAGAATCCAATTCTCGAGGCAACCGTCCACCGACCGCCGGTGAGCCCAGACCAGCTCGCATGATCATCACACACGCCGAGACCGACTCCCAGATCACCGCCACCTACGACGTCATGCGGCAGCTCCGGCCCCACATAGCCGCTGACGAGTACATTCCAATGGTCCGCAGCATGACAGCGACAGACGGCTACCGCCTCGCCGCACTCACCGACGAAAACGAAGTCCGAGCAGTAGCCGGCTATCGCTACATGCACATGCTGTACTGCGGCCGCCTTCTCTACCTGGACGACTTCGTGACCGACGAACGAGCCCGCTCACGCGGGTACGGCAAGGTCCTCCTCACCTGGCTCAAGGAGGAGGCGCGACGCGAAGGCTGCAGCGAGCTCCAGCTGATCTCGCGGACTGTCCGCGAAGAAGCCCACCGCTTCTATTTCCGCGAAGGCCTTGGAATCGAATGCTTCCACTTCCGGATCAGGCTATGAGCGCCGCCCGACCAACCGTCCTGCCCGCTGAGCTCCCGGCAATCGCAGTGCGTTGCGCACTCGCCCTGCTGGTGCTGTCGGCGTCATGCAGCCCCGGTCCCGGCTCGGACCTCGATGTGACGAAGGACTCCAGTGCTGTCGCCACGGACACAGCGGAGGCAGCGCCTGACAGCAACCGATCCCCTGAGCATGCACCCGTGTATTCCCGGCGAGTCGTCATCTTCATGGAGGCAACCTTCGCCGCGCTCGATTCGCTCCGTGCTACATATTCCGAGGATGACTTCGCGGTCGTGGCTGACGACATGATGTACTACCGCGCCACGGCATACGACTACCTCGAGCAGCACGGCGTCGAGGTCGTCCGGACCGAGGGCCGTGTTCAGCCACTTTTTGAGGTCGAAGGCGAGCCTCGCACGTTCGATTTCTCGGACGAACCGTACATGGACCTCGTCGTCCTGTACGAGCCGGGCAAACTGCCACTCGCGATCGCACCGGTCGACATCGATCGTGCGGCCGATTATTTCGGCCTGAGCCTCAGTCGGTAAATCACGGCACCCACGGACATAACAATCGAGTGTCTTCCATCACGCCTGACAGAACACGCGCCGCGCGGCTCCGCTACCAGCGACTGACCAGTGCACCGCTGCGCACAGCGAACGACGTCGTCGCATGGTTCGGCGCAATGCAGTCCCAGGAGTACGCCATCGCCCGCTGGTCGATCGGTCTGCGCGCCCGCAACCTCCGAGACACCGACGTCGAGCGCGCGTACGCCCGTGGCGACGTCCTGCGCACGCACGTCCTCCGTCCGACCTGGCACTTCGTCGCACCTGCCGACATCCGCTGGATGAGCGAGCTCACTGCGCCGCGCATCCAGGCGCAGATGGCCGGTCGGCATCGCCAGCTCGAGCTGAGCGGCAAGCTGATCGCGAAGGCCGCGGCCACGATCGGCAAAGCTCTCGAGAACGGGACGCACCTCACACGCACCGAGATCCAGGCGCTGCTCGAGTCGAACCGTATCGACCTGAAGAACGAACGACTCGGCCACGTCATGATGCTGCTCGAGCTGGACGCACTCGTGTGCAGCGGCGCCCCGAAGGGCCGACAGCACACCTACGCGCTGCTCGACGAGCGCGCACCGCATGCTGCATCCATGGGTCGCGACGACGCCCTCGCCGAGCTCGCGCGTCGCTTCTTCCAGAGCCACGGCCCCGCCAGCGAAAAGGACCTCGCCCGCTGGGCGACGCTCACGCTGACCGACGTGCGCCGCTCCATCGAGCTGCTCGGCGATGATATCCAGCGCACAGAAGTCGACGGCGCGAAGTGGTACAGCATCGGCGCGCCACCTCGGCGTTCACCGAACGCACCCAGGGCGCTGCTGCTCCAGGTCTACGACGAGTACGTCGGCGGCTACGGAGACACGCGCAGTGTCATCGATCCGCACGGCCTGACGCACATGTCGCCGGCTGTCCGATTGCCGTTCATGCACGTCGTCGTGCTCGACGGTTACGTGGTCGGCCACTGGCGGCCCGCAAAGAAGAAGGGCGACAGCCCGGTGGATCTGAAGCTCGCGCGTCGCCTGGACGCGGAAGCCTGCGAGGCCGTCGAAGTCGCGGTCGAGCGGTTCAGATCATTCACAGAGAATTGACGGCGCCGAATGCGGTCCGGTGGGCCTTCCGCTGCGGCGGATCTCGCACGCTCCCGGGCCTCATCGTCATGGTCGGCATGATTCCTGACCTGCTTCATGCCCGCCGTGGCTGAGACCCCGGCAGTGAAGCCACGCACCGCAACGGAGTCGAACATCGTGAAGCGAATCCTGCTTCTGCTACTGCTGCTGCCAGTACTGGTACGCCCGGCCGCCGCCCAGCACGCACACCCCACTGCGCCGCGCGATACCACGCACGCCGCCCACGCAACCGCCGACCCCGCGCACGCGATGGAGACCCAGGCGCACGGAATGACCGGCGTGCTCGGCATCTCCCAGGCACGCGAGGGATCCGGCACTTCCTGGCTCCCTGACGCGACACCCATGCACGCGGTGCACGGACAGGCGGGGAACTGGAGCCTGATGCTGCACGGACAGGCGTTCCTGCAGTACATCGACGAGGGCAGTGACCGCGGCGACGACCAGCTCGGCAGCATCAACTGGATCATGGGCATGGCGCGCCGCCCGCTGGCCGGCGGCGAGGTGACGCTGCGCACCATGCTGTCGGCGGAGCCGTGGACCGTCGGCGACTGCGGCTACCCGGACCTGCTCGCCACGGGCGAGACGTGCAACGGTGAGCCGCTCCACGACCGGCAGCACCCGCACGACCTGTTCATGGAGCTGGCCGTCGGCTACCAGCGCGCCCTGAGCCAGGACCTCGGGCTCGAGCTGTACGGCGGCCTCGCGGCGGAGCCCGCGCTCGGCCCGACGGCGTACCCGCACCGCGTCTCCGCATTCCCCGGTCCGCTCGCGCCGATCTCGCATCACTGGCTGGATGCGACGCACATCACCTTCGGATCCGTGACCGCCGGCGTGTTCGGCCGGCGCTGGAAGGCGGAGGCGTCGCTGTTCAATGGCCGGGAGCCGGACGAGGACCGCTTCGACCTGGACCTCGACGCGCTCGACTCGTATTCCGGCCGGCTGAGCTTCATGCCTAGCGGCAACTGGATGCTGCAGGTCTCGGCGGGCCAGCTCACCGAGGCCGAGCCCGGCCACGCACCGGGCGATCCGCGCGTGGACGTGACGCGCTACACGGCCTCCGCGATCCATCACCGGCCGGTCGGCAGCAACGGGCTGTGGGCGAGCACCATCGCATGGGGTCACAACGTCGAAAGCGACGTCGGCACCAACGCGCTGCTCGCCGAGACGAGTCTCAACCTCGCCGACCGCCACATCCTGTCGGGTCGCGCGGAGTGGGTCGAGAAGGCGGGCCATGACCTGGTCCTCGCCGATCACGAGCTGGAGGACGAGATCTTCTCCGTCGCGAAGGTGGGTGTCGGCTATACATTGCAGTTGCCGGCGATCGGGGGCTGGAGCCCGGGCATCGGCGCCGGCGTGTCGATGAGCTTCCTGCCCGACGAGCTGCAGGCCGATTACGGCGAGACCAGGCCGTTCGGCTTCGTCGTGTTCGGCAGCATTCGCCCCGCGGCCATGCGCATGGGTGGCGCCGCGCACATGCCGGCACCCGTCGATTCGGCTCCCATGCACCACGAGCCGGATGGCGGTACAGGACACTGAACCCCGCAGGCAGCTGGGCGGTCTGTCATCATACGCGCAGCTCGAACGTTTCCAGAATGCCTGCCTGACCATCGACTGCCCACCAGCCACTGAACATCATGCGACGCCCGCCGCTTCCATCGTCCGCCCTGGCCGTGATGACACTCACGCTCGTCACGTCCTGTCAGGAGCAGCATGCCTCATCCACCAGGACGACCGTGCGCGACAGCGCAGGCGTGACGATCGTGGAGCACGCCGGTGACCTGTGGTCCACGCCGCTCCGCTGGCGAACGTCCGCCGAGCCGGTGCTGCGCGTCGGTGAGCTGGAAGGCGACGAGGCCTACCTCTTCGATGGCATCGTCAGCCTCGCCGTGCTCGATGACGGCCGCTTCATCGTCGCGAACCAGGGAGACCAGTCACTGCGCTGGTTCGACCCGAATGGCCGCTTCATCATGGAGCGTGGCGGCGCCGGCGAGGGACCGGGCGAGTTCTCGCGCGTGGGCGACCTGACGGTGACGGGAGACAGCGTCGTCGCGACCGACTGGTCCGGCCTGCGCTTCACGATGTTCGACCTGGACGGCAACATCGGGCGCAGCACACGCATCACTGGGCTTACTGAGCCACCCTCACGCCTGTATCGCATCCCGTCCGGCGACTGGATCCTCGGCACGGCGGGGTTCGGCGTTGCGCGGCTCGGCCCCGAGGTGACGGACGGCATCCATCGGTATGATGAACCGCTCCTGCGCGTCAACGGCGACGGCAGCGGCGTGGACACACTGGTGATGCTGCCCGGCACGGAAATCCAGATAACGACGAGAGGAGAAGGATTCATGATGACGTCCGCTCCGCTCGGTCGTGTATCGTCGTACACCGTCCTCGGCGACGAGCTGATCGCCGGCACGGCCGACCAGCTCCGGTTCGACGTGTATTCTGCTGCCGGCGCGCTCACGCGGTCCGTCCGCGCGCCGGACGTGAACCTCGCCCTGACACCGGAGATCGAGACCGCCTACCTCGCGATACTGCAGGAGCGCGTCGAGCAGATGCCCGAGGAGGTGCGGCCGGAGGCGGAGCGCAGCCTGGCCGAGATGGAGCTGCCCCGGGTGCTGCCGGCCTACTCCAGCATCCAGGCAGGTGCGGACAGCACTGTGTGGGTGGGTTCGTACCGCGTCGTCCCCGGCTGGCCGCAGCACGCGCTGGTGTTCGATGCAGCAGGCGAGTTCCTCGGACGCGTGGAGCTGCCGCCGTCGCTGCGCGTGATGTGGATCGGCGACGGCTACGTCTGGGGTCGCGAATCCGACGAGCTGGGCGTCGAGTACGTCGTGAAGTACAGGCTGGAGGATGTCGCTTCACCGGAAGCGTGAGCTCGCAGTCAGCGGCGGCGCGTCACGCGCGAGACGCAAGCGCTCGGGCTGATCACGCGTTACCAACCCTTACTCGATCCGGACCATCCAATCCACACAGCAGGAGAAAACGAATACCTCAGAACACCGACATTCCGGAAGTACGTGATGCACATACAGCAATGGTCGAGGCGAATCGCACCCCTCCTCCTCCTCGCCGCCAGCTCACCCACCGTCGCGCAGAGTTCCGACAGCACTACAATCGCTCGCTGGCTCACACAGAACGCGATCCCGCTCGGCACCGCGACGCCGGACGCCGATCTCGATGATCTCGAGCCACTGCGTGCGGTGCTCTCGAACGTGCGGATCGTCGGGCTGGGCGAGGCGTCGCATGGTGCGAGGGAATTGTTCCAGGTGAAGCACCGACTCGTTC
>DASTYK010000018.1 GCA_035764935.1 Longimicrobiales bacterium
ACACCAGGCGAGCCGAGCCTAGGAGTTCGAGCCCGCTCGCGCGGCACCGAAAGGGGTACGAATGAGGGTACGGCCGCAACGAGGGAGCCCCGATCCGTGCTCAGAATCGGGGCTAGATGAGACTTGGTACCGCATACCGGAATCGCGGCGAGCCTCCGGTGGAGTCCGACTGAGTACGGTTATTACGGCGGGCTCCGGCCAGCTCCGGTGGGTTCCGGCTGGCTTGAGGGTACGAACGAGGGTACAGAGAGATAGGCTGCGGTCAGCCGCCGCCATGGGGCCGTCGTTGCCGCCCACGTGCCAGATGGCACGCTCGCCGACATGCTCGAGGTGCGGGCATCCTGGCTGCGCGTCCGCTCGCTCGCCGACGCGTGGGCGACCGGGCTGGATTGACGACTTCCAGCTGCGCAGCCCGGCGGTGCTGCATGACAGCCCGCAGGGTGAGCTTCGTAGATGCTCAGGCCGGCAGCCCAGTACGGGTCGAGGTGCGGCTGGTGAACGGCGATGCGGACCGGACCCGGGTCGAAGCCCGGCACCTTACCGGTGTGGGGGGCATCCTCTTCACCGGTCCTTGTCGCCAGCCTTCGCGGTCGGCCGCCTGGCCGGAAGCTGGCTCAGTTGAGTGCCGTGATCAAGCTCCGTGCGTGACCTACGTGGATGCCTCGCGGCCCGATGTGGATCCAGTTGTTGGTCGCTGGGCCGAATGTCCGGGCTTCGTCGCTGCCTTCTCTCCGCCGCGGTCCGCCACGGACGCGGAAAGGCGTCCTGTCGCCGCAGCTGCTAGTCCGTATGCGGCGCCATGTCGCGCCTCGGCAGATCAAGCCAGCCGTCTCGTTCAGCACGCACGGCAAGCTCGGTGCGGGAGGCTACGCGATAGCGTTCGAAGAGGCGAGTCAGATGCGCCTCGACTCGCTTGGTGGAGATCCCGAGATCGGTTCCGATTTCGTCATTGGACCGGCCATCTACGACGCGGCGCACGATCGCCGCCTCGCGTTCTGTCAGCGGCTCCCAACGCGCTGCGTGCCCTTCCAGAAGCTGAGCAGGCGTGAACGCTGGTCGGCCCGCCACCACCCGGCGAATGGCCGAGACGATCTCAGTCGTCTTTGCCGTCTTAAGAAGGTAGCCGCGAGGGCCGAGGCGCATCGCGACTTCGAGATATTCCGGTTACGAGAAGCTCGAGAGAACGATGAACGCGGGTCCGCCCGGGTCTGCGATGCCGCGCAGCAGCTCGGTCCCCGAGCCATCCGGGAGGCGGAGATCGACCAGCACCACGTCTAGATCGTCCTGTGCCATGAATTCGCGTGCGGCGCGGATGGACGACGCTGATCCCGCACGTCTATCCCATGGCTTCGGAGTCCAGCGACGAGGCCGTCCACCACGATCGGGTGATCGTCGACGATCAGCACGCGGATGGTCATGCCTGCCACCGAAGCTCAACGCGCGTGCCGGATGGCTTGGCATGTTCGAACCGAAGGTCGGCACCGACAGCGGCAGCGCGCTGCTGCATCGAGGCGAGGCCCATGTGGCCGAGCTGCTGCGCACGTCGGGCGCGTGCGTGGTCGATGCCTCGCCCATCATCGACCACGCTCACATGCACCGCCGCCGGTGAGACGCTCCCCACAATCTGGACACGTCGCGCTTCGGCGTGGGCGACGGCGTTGTTCACGGCTTCTTGAACGATTCGCAAGACCGCGAGCTCGACGTCCGGAGGAGGCCTGTATGGGCTTCCGTCATCTGTCACTGCGACGTGTATCTGGACCCCATCCGATGAAGGCTCCGGCCGGAAGCGATGCGCAAATGACCGAAGCGCGGCAACAAGTCCCAGATCGTCGAGCACCGGTGGATACAGCTCCGTAGCGATTGAACGAAGTTGATCCGCGACGCCGCGCAGCGCTTCCGTTTCGGCCTCAATCTGTGGGTTGAGGTCTAGCTTGCGAATGACTCCGGAGAGTTCCTGAAGTGGCGAGTCATGGATCTCCCGCGCGACGCGAGCGCGCTCAGTCTCGAGCGCGCTCGCCGAGGAGCGGGCACGGATGTCGGCGAACATGAGGCGATCTGTGGCAGTGGCGAGAAGCCGTCGAAATCGTGGAAGCACCGGCGCCGCTACAAGCGCTGCGACGGCGACCAAAGGCAGGGGTACGCGCACGACATTCGTCAGCACCAGACCAGCCGCAACCAGCATCGCGACGGCGACGGCCGTGCTGGCCTGCGGATCGGCTACCCAGCGGCGGTTCGCCAAGATGGATGGTGCTACGGCGCTCAGCATCACGAGGGCGCTAAGCGCGACTGTGGCTGCAA
>DASTYK010000019.1 GCA_035764935.1 Longimicrobiales bacterium
CGCTCTGGACGCTGTTCGACGGCGGTGAGCGAGGTGCACGCATCCGGCAGGCGGACGCGCTGCAGGACGTCGCACTGGCGCAGCGTGCGTCGGCGGAGCGCTCACTCATCGCAGCCACCGCCTCGGCGTGGCTGGGCGCCCGCCTCGCCGGCGACCTGCTCGACGCGTACGACGCGCAGCAGGAGGCGCTGCGGGCGGAGCGGCAGCGCGTGGCACAGCTGCTGGCGGAAGGCAAGGTCGCGCGTGTCGAGATGCTGCGCATCGAGGCGGCGCTGGCACGCGCGGACGCCGACGCCGCGGCCGCTGCGGCGGAGCGGGACGTCGCGCTCGCGGACCTCGAGCGCTTCACGGGTGTGCCGTCGGAGCCCGCAACATCGAGCATTGCGACACCCGACGCGCCGGATCCCGAAGCCGCTGCCGCACGCGCGATCGAGGCCAGTGCCGAGCTGCGTGCGGCGCGCGCCCGCGCAACTGCCGCATCCGCTGCGCACGCGCAGTCCCGGGCGGGCTGGCTTCCGCGCGTCGACCTCGCCGGGCGCTACAACGAATACGGCAGCGGCGCCGGTGACATGTCCTGGGAGTGGCAGGGCGGCGTGCAGCTCTCCTGGGCGCTGTTCACCGGCGGCGCACGCGCGCGCGAATCGGAGCGCACCGCGGCGGAAGCGCGCGCCGCGAGTGCGGAAGCCGAAGCCGTCGCACGCGACATCGAGCACCAGGCGGATCGTGCGACTGCGTCACTCACCGGCGCACTCGCGCGCGTGCTCGCACTGGAAGTGGCCCTCGCGCAGCAGCAGGAGGTCGTGCGCGTCGAGCTGCTCGCGCTGCAGGAGGGTGCCGGCGTGCAGACCGATTACCTGGCCGCGGAAGCCGAGCTGCTGCGCACGCGCGCGACCCTGACGGAAGCGCGGCACGTCGCGCTGCTCGCGCGCATCGAGATCGCGCGGATCACGGGCGAGCTGTCGTCGGCCTGGCTCGAGAACACACTGGAGCGTGGACAATGAAACGCAGGATCCCGATTGCGGTTGCCGTCGTCCTCCTCCTCGGGCTGGCGGCGTGGCTGCTGTTCGGCCGCTCCGCTTCCGCGAGCGACACGCTCGAGGCGTCGGGCACCGTGGAAGCGACCACCGCCGACCTGGGCTTCCAGGCACCGGGCCGCATTGCAGAGGTGAATGCGGAGGAAGGCGCACGTGTCGGCGCGGGCGCGCTGCTCGCAAAGCTCGACGTCGCGGAGCTGGACGCGCGCCGCGCGGCAGCGGTCGCGCAGCTCGAGACGGCACGTGCACAGCTTGCGGAGCTGGAGCGGGGCGCGCGCCCGGAGGAGCTGGCGCAGGCGCGCGCCGCAGTGGCCGCGGCGGACCAGAAGCTGGAGGAGGCACGGCGTGATTTCGAGCGGACGCGTCGCCTGGAGGCCGGCGGCGCGGTGAGTCGCGAGGCACTGGAGCGGGTCGAGACGGCGCACGTCGTCGCGCGCTCGCAGGCCTCGCAGGCGCGCGAGCAGCTCCAGCTCGTGCAGAGCGGTCCGCGCAGCGAGCGCATCGATGCGGCACGCGCGCAGGTAGCGGCAGCGCAGGCCGCCGTCGCTCAGGTCGATGCGACGCTCTCCAACGCGAAGATCGTCGCTCCGTTCGCGGGCGTCGTGACCGAGCGCCACCGCGAGCCGGGCGAAACGGTCGGTGCAGGGCAGCCGGTCGTCACACTGATGAACCCCGCCGACCGCTGGGTCCGGATCTACGTGCGCGAGGATCGTGTCGGTCGCGTTTCACTCGGTCAGCCCGCACGCATCACGACGGACAGCCACCCGGACAGCGAGTTCACCGGCCGCGTGGTGCACATCGCCAGTGAGGCCGAGTTCACACCGCGAAACGTGCAGACCGAGGAGGAGCGCGTGAAGCTCGTGTACGCGCTCAAGGTGCAGATCGCCGGCGATGACGCACTCGCGCTCAAGCCCGGCGTGCCGGCGGACGTGGTGCTCGTCAGCGACGCACGGCAGCAGGACTGAGCGAATGACCTCCACCGGCCCCGCGATCGCCGTGCGCACGCTCACGCGCCGCTTCGGTGAGACGGTTGCCGTCGATGCGCTGAGCTTCGACGTCGCACGCGGCGAGCTGTTCGGCATTGTCGGTCCTGACGGCGCCGGCAAGACGACGACGCTGCGCATGCTCGCCGGCGTGCTGCCGCCGACATCCGGCGACGCACACGTCGAGGGCGTCAGCATCGCGAGCGAACCCGAGCGCGTGAAGCCGTACATCGCGTACATGGCGCAGCGCTTTGGACTGTACGAGGACCTCACGGTGCGCGAGAACATCGAGTTCTATGCGGACCTGTACCGCGTCTCGCGGCAGGAGCGGCGCGAGCGACTGCCACGCCTATGGCACTTCTCGCGACTCGAGCCGTTCCAGCACCGACTCGCCGGTCAGCTCTCGGGCGGCATGAAGCAGAAGCTCTCGCTGTGCTGCGCGCTGATCCACCACCCGCGCGTGCTGCTGCTCGACGAGCCCACCTTCGGCGTGGATCCGATCTCGCGCCGCGACCTGTGGCTGATCCTGCACGAGATGGTGGCCGAGGGCACAACGATCGTCGTGTCGACGTCGTACCTGGACGAGGCGGAGCGCTGCGACCGCGTTGCGCTGCTCGACCACGGCCACGTCCTCGCCCTCGACTCGCCGCTCGCGCTGCAGCGTGCATTCGCGGCGCCGCTCGTCGCGATCCGCACGGATCGGCCGCGGCGTGCGCGCGACGTCCTGCGCACCCTGCCTGGCGTCCGCTCCGCCGTTCTGTTCGGCGATGCCGTGCACGCGGTGCTCGCAGAGGAAGGCGATACCACCGTGCTCGTCGATGCCCTGACCGCCGCCGGGCTGCACGTGCTCGATGCGCAGCCGATCCCGGCGTCGCTCGAGGACGTTTTCATCGATCGCGTTGCGCGGCAGGAGCAGGCAGCGTGATCGAGGCCGTCGATCTGACCCGTCGCTTCGGCGACTTCACCGCGGTCGACCGTGTCAGCTTCACTGTCGAGCCGGGTGAGGTGTTCGGATTCCTGGGGCCGAACGGGGCGGGCAAGACGACGACGATCCGCATGCTGATCGGACTGCTCGCACCCACGGCGGGCAGCGCGCGCGTCGCCGGCCTCGACGTCGTCGCGGATCGCACGGCACTGCGCGCACGCATCGGCTACATGTCCCAGAAGTTCTCGCTCTACGGCGACCTCACGGTGGAGGAGAACATCGAGTTGTACGGCGGCCTCTACGGCGTGCACGGCGCACGCTTCGAGCAACGTCGCGACTGGGTCCTCGACCTGGCCGGTCTCCAGGGCGACGAGCGGCAGCCCGCGGCGGAGCTGCCGCTCGGCTACAAGCAGCGGCTCGCACTCGGCTGCGCCGTGCTGCACGAGCCGCCGATCCTGTTCCTGGACGAGCCGACGTCGGGAGTCGACCCGCTGGCGCGCCGTGCGTTCTGGGACCTGATCGACACGCTCGCTCGCGCCGGCACCACCGTCCTGGTCAGCACGCACTACATGGAGGAGGCGGAGTACTGCCACCGCCTCGCACTGATGAACCGCGGCCGCCTGATCGCGCTCGACACGCCCGCCCGCCTCCGCGCCGGCTACGATCGCCCCATCTTCACGCTCGAGACAGCCCATGCGCCGCGCGTCGTCGAGGCGCTCGCCGCGGCGCCCGGGATCGAGGACGCAGCGATGTTCGGTCGTGCGGTGCACATCGTCGCAGGCGACGTCGCCACCGCCGAGTCCAGTGTGCGCGCAGCCCTCGCCGCGCAGGGCGAGGAACTGGGCGGGATGCAGCAGGTGCAGGCGTCGCTGGAGGACGTGTTCGTCGGATTGGTGCGCCGCGAGGGCGGCGCCGTGGAAGGCTGAGGCACAACATGGACCCGGTGCGTCTCGGTGCGATCGCACGCAAGGAATGGATCCAGCTCCGCCGCGACCGGCGCAGCATGATCCTGGCATTCGTGCTGCCGCTCTTCCTGCTGCTGTTCTTCGGCTACGCGATCTCGTGGGACATCGACGACATCCCGCTGGCCGTGCTCGACCAGGACGGCAGCCGCGCGAGTCGCGAGCTGGTGGACGCGCTCACCGCGGGCGGGCTCTTCCACGTCGAGCAGCACCTCGGCCGCTATGACGACGCCGACGGGCCGATCCGCACCGGCAGCGTGCGCGCGGTGCTCGTCGTCCCGCCCGGCTTCCAGCGCAGTCTCGCGAGTGGCGGCCCCGCGCCCGTCCAGCTCCTGCTCGACGGAGCGGACGCGAACACCGCCACGATCGCGCTCAGCTATGCGGACGCGATCCTCACGCAGCACTCGCAGCAGGTGCTGCTGCAGGGGCGTCGCGTGAGCGCACCTGTCCAGTCCGACGTGCGCGTGTGGTACAACCCCACACTGGAAAGCCGCAACATGATCGTGCCGTCGCTGATTGCCGTCATCATGTCGATCATCGCGGCCATGCTGACGGCGCTCACGATCGCACGCGAATGGGAGCGCGGCACCATGGAGCAGCTCGCCGCCACGCCCGTGCACCGGCTCGAGGTCGTGATCGGCAAGCTGCTGCCGTACGTGCTGATCGGTATCCTCGACGTCACTGTGGCGACGATCGCCGGCATCGTCGTCTTCGGCGTGCCGTTCCGCGGCAGTGCGCTCCTGCTCGGCGGCATGACGCTGCTCTTTCTCGTCGGCGCGCTCGGCCTCGGCATCTTCATTTCCGCGGCCCTGCGCTCCCAGGTGCTCGCAATGCAGGTCGCCATGGTCGCGACGTACCTGCCGGCGCTGCTGCTGTCCGGATTCCTGTTCGACATCGCGAGCATGCCGGTCGCATTGCGGGCCGTGACGACGATCGTGCCCGCGCGCTACTTCGTGACCGTCACGCGCGGCATCTTCCTCAAGGGCGTCGGCATCGAGGCGCTCTGGGCGCAGGGCCTCTCGATGATCCTGTTCGCGACGATCGGGCTCGGCCTCGCCGCGCTCACGTTCCGCAAGCAGATCGCGCGATGAGCATCTCCTGGCCGCGCGTCCGCAGCCTGCTGCGCAAGGAGTGGCGGCAGATCTTCCGCGACCCGCGCTCCAAGCGGATCGTGTTCGCGTCGCCCATCCTGCAGCTCGTGCTGTTCGGCTACGCGGTGAATACGGACGTGCAGAACACCGCCCTGTACATCGTCGATCACGACGTCAGCGCCGAGAGTCGCGCGCTGGTGGACGCCTTCACGGCCGGCGGCTGGTTCCGGGTCACCGGCAGCTCCGACCGCTCTGCGGACCTGATGCACGCCCTCGATCGTGGCAGCGCGCGCATCGGCCTCGAAATTCCACCCGATTTCAGCGAGCGGCTGCACGCAGGCGGCGCGCGCGTGCAGGTGCTGCTGGACGGCACCAACTCCAACACGGCGACGGTCGCGCAGGGATATGCCGCACGCATCATCCAGCAGTTCGGCGCCGAGGCGGTGCCGCGCGCCGTGCCCGCCGGCATCGACGTGCGCGCCCGCGCCTGGTACAACCCGGACCTCGAAAGCCGGGTCTACAACATCCCCGCCGTGGTCGGCACGATCCTGATGCTCATGTCGCTGCTGCTCACCGCGCTGGCCGTGGTCCGTGAGCGCGAGCTGGGCACGCTGGATCAGCTCATGGTCAGCCCGCTCACGCCCGGCGAGCTGATCCTCGGCAAGACACTGCCTGTCGCCGCCATTGCGCTGATCGACCTGGTGCTCGTCGTCGCCGTCTCGCTGACCTGGTTCGACATCCCGTTCCGCGGCTCGGCCATCGCGCTGGTCGTCGCATCGGCCGTCTACATCGTGACCGCACTCGGTATCGGACTCTTCATCTCCACCGTGTCGACGACGCAGCAGGAAGCTTTCATGAGCATGTTCCTGTTCTTCCTGCCGACCGCCATCCTGTCGGGCTTCATGTACCCGGTGCACACCATGCCCGACGTCTTCCAGGCCATCACCCTGCTGAACCCGCTGCGCCACTTCCTCGAGATCGTGCGCGGCATCTTCCTCAAGGGAGACGGTCTGCTCCAGATCCTGCCGGAACTGGGCATACTCGCGCTCATGGCCGTGAGCATCCTCTGGCTGGCCGTCCGGCGCTTCGCCCGCTACGTGTCATGACCGGTACATTTCTTGACCGCTCGTCGCAGTGACACTCGCAAACCCCGACCGGAGGACATCGTGAGCTCCATCCTGACACTTGCACTGGTACTGATCGCGCTCTGGGTCGTCGCCAAGATCGTGTTCGGCGTCATGGGCTTCCTGGTGCACGTGCTGCTGCTGATCGGCGCCGTGCTCTTCATCGTATGGATCTGGCGGAAGATGACCGGCCACGGCAGCACGACAGACACCACACCGTGACATCCGACGCCATACGCATCGCCGGCGGCGTCGCCGTTCCGCGCAGTGAGCTGACCTTCCGGGCCACACGCGGCGGCGGCCCCGGCGGCCAGCACGTGAACACCTCCGCCACCCGGGTCGAGCTGACCTGGGACATCGCCGGCACCAGCGCGCTCACGGACGAGCAGCGCACACGCGTGCTCCAGAAGCTCGCCAACCGCATCGACGACAGCGGCACGCTCCGCCTGGTCGCCGGCGAAAGCCGCAGCCAGCACCAGAACCGTGAGGCCGTCACCGCCCGCTTCCAGGACCTCCTCGCCTGGGCACTCCGCACGCAACGGCCGCGAAAGCGGACGCGCCCGCCGAAGTCCGCGAAGGAGAACCGACTCAAGCAGAAGAAGCGGCGCAGCGAAGTGAAGAAGCAGCGCGAGCGGCCGTCCTTCGATTAGCTGGCGGGGCCGGTGAACTGCATTTTTTCACCGCCGAGGCGCGGAGGGCGCTGAGTTGGTTTCACACAGCGGTCACAGTGGAGCACAGAGGTCACAGCGTGCGTTCGTCGCGCCAGCGAATCTCCTGCGCGCACTCAGACATTACATTCTGTAATTGCTTCGCGGTGCGTCGCTGTTTCCGGCACCCCCGCACGTTCGATCTCGTCGAACCACTACCAGAATTGGCGCTTCGGTGCGTCGAACCCACGGCTGGCCGCGAGGCCACTGTGTACGCTGTGCCCGTGGTGGACTCTGTGTGAAAGAATCGGACTCTGTGTGAAAGACTCGGATTCTGCGTGAAAACTCGGGCTCTGCATGAAAACTCAGCGCCCTCCGCGCCTCAGCGGTGAAATCGTCCCGAGCCCGAGCCATCGAGACCCCCTGTGGGACAATTCCCCACAAGCTTGTCCCTTTCCCCCGACTGATCCATCCCCGCCGCCGCCTCATCTTCCGAACCAGCAACCGATCGTCCCCCGAACCACCAAACGATCGACATGGCACATCCGCACCGACACGGCAGCAAGGGCAACGGCAACGGCCGTCCACCCGTCGACTTCGACCAGTCCCCCTTTCTCGTCATCTGGGAAACCACCCAGGCCTGCGGCCTCGCCTGCAAGCACTGTCGTGCCTCCGCAGTGCCTGACCGCCACCCGGACGAGCTGACGACCGACGAAGCGAAGCAGATGCTCACGCGCATCCGCGACTTCGGCCCGATCATCTTCGTCTTCAGCGGCGGCGACTGCATGCGCCGGCCGGACATCGTGGAGCTGGTCGAGTACGGCGCCAACCTGGGCCTGCGCATGGCGGCGACGCCCGCGACGACGGACCTGACCGACCGTACGATGCTGCAGCGGCTGAAGGATGCGGGGCTTTCACGCGTGGCCGTGTCGCTCGATGGCTCCAACCCGGAGATCCATGACGCGTTCCGGCGTGTCGAGGGCAGCTTCGATGCGGGGCTGCGGATCCTGCGCGACTCGCAGGCGATCGGCATGACCACGCAGGTGAACACGGTCATCGGCCGGCACAACATCGACGACATCGACAGCCTGATGCAGTTGATGACCGATGTCGGCATCGTGTTCTGGGAGGTCTTCTTCCTGGTGCCGATGGGTCGCGCGAAGCCGGAGGACGTGGCGAGCGCGGCGGAGTTCGAGGAGGTCTTCAACAAGCTGTACGACCTGTCGAAGACGGCGCCGTTCGACATCAAGGCAACGGCGGCGCCGCAGTACTCGCGGGTGGTGCTCGAACGACAGGTGGCCGAGCGGCGCAGCGGGGAACGTACTGCGGCACCGTCGCCGTTGACTTCAGGGCTGCATCATTCCGAAAAGGACGGCATCGGTCGCGCCCGCGGGGTGAACGACGGCGACGGCTTCATGTTCGTGAGCCACCTCGGCGACATCTACCCGTCGGGCTTCCTGCCGGTCGCTGCAGGCAATGTCCGCAGGGATGACCTGGTCGACGTGTACCGCAATGCGCCGCTGTTCCGCCGCCTGCGCGACCGCACGCAGCTCAAGGGGAAGTGCAACGTCTGCGAGTATCGCCCGGTCTGTGGTGGCAGCCGCGCACGCGCGTTCGCGATGACCGGCGACTACATGGAGGCCGAGCCCTTCTGTGCCCACATCCCGCCGAAGTGGCAGCGGATGCTGGACGAGGGAATGGTCGAGGACGTGGACACCTACTTCGCGCGCCGCAACCGCTGGACGCGCGGGCTGCCTGTGCACCAGACGTAAGGGTGCGGTGTCCGGCATGCTCGAGCCCGTACTGCTGGGGGAGCGGTCCGGGTTCGGGTGTGCCGGCACCGCCCCGGCACATCGCTACTCCTGCGCCCTGCCCGTCATCTCGCTCACGACGAGCTTCATCACGCGAAACCCCTGCGACCGCAGCGCGTCCATGCTGCCGCCGGAGCGCGTCGGCTGTCCGGGATACTGCGCGCGCATGACCTCGATCGCCGCCCCCATGCCGTCGTCGTCCTCGACCCAGCCGGCCGTGCCGAACGCGAGCACGCTGCGCCAGGTCTTCGCCATCTGCTCGACCTCGACGACGTTCATGCACACCCGCGGATTGGCGTCGATGTTCGCCAGCTTCCGGCCGTCGCGCAGCACCGAGTAGAACGCGCCGTCGTAGCCGTAGATGATCGGCACTGCATACGGCTGCCCCTCGGGGTCCACCGTCGACAGCACGCCCCAGTAGTTGCGTCCCACCACCGCGCGCATCTCGCTGTCGTCCAGCACGCGCGCCGCGCCGCGCCGGCCGCCGCCCTGCGATTCACTCACTGCTACCCCTTCCAGTGCACGCGCACCTCGTTGACCTGGGGAGGCATCAATAGGCCGGTCGCGCCCCGGATCGCAAGATGGCCGGCGCCACTGGCAGACCACGCCCGATTCCGTTTTCTTCCACGCCCCATGAATCGAACCGGATACCTCGCCGAGCTTCGCTCGCTGCTGCGCCTCGCAGCGCCGATCATCGTGAGCCAGGTCGGCCAGGTCGGCATGAACACGACCGACACCATCATGGTCGGTCCGCTCGGCGCGACCCCGCTCGCCGCCGCAGGCCTCGGCTCCGCGATCCACCAGTTCTTCGTCACGATCTCCGTTGGCGTGATCGTGGGCATGGCCCCGCTGATCAGCCAGGCGTTCGGGGCCGGAGACCGGATCCAGGTCCGCCGCACGCTCGTGCAGGGCATGTGGCTCGCCGCGCTGCTCAGCGTTCCCGTGATCCTCGTCTCACTCGCAGGGCACGAGCTTGCGCTCATGCTGGGGCAGGCACCGGAGGTCGCCGCGCCGACCGGCGAGTACCTGCGCGCGCTCGCGGGCTCGGTTCCCGCCGTCTTCCTCTTCATGGCGTACCGGCAGTACCTCGAGGGGATGGGCTTCGCGCGGCCCGCAATGGTGTTCACGTTCGTGGGACTCGGACTCAACGTCGTCGCCAACCGCGTGCTCATCTACGGCGTTGGCGACGTCATCCCCGCGATGGGACTGGCCGGCAGCGGCTACGCGACCACGATCGTGCGCTGGGTGATGTTCATCGGGCTCGCCGTCTACGTCGTGATGCGCAGCGACCTGCACCCCTTCCGCGGTGTGCGACGCCGCCTCGACCCGGCGCTCCTCGGTCGGATCATCACCATCGGTGCACCCGTCGGTACGCAGTTCGGCCTCGAGGTCGGCCTGTTCGCGTTCGGCGCGGTCATGATGGGGTGGGTCGGCGCACTGGAGCTGGCGGCGCACCAGGTCACCATCAACATCGCGTCCACCACCTTCATGGTCGCACTCGGCGTTTCGCTCGCCGGATCGATCCATGTCGGCCAGCACATCGGCGCAGGGCGTACCGGCGCCATGCGACGGACGGTCCTCGCGACCTACACGCTCGCAGTCGGCTTCATGGGACTGTGCGCGCTGCTCTTCGTGGTGATGGGCGAATCGCTGATCCGCCTGTACACCAGCGACGCCGCCATCGTCGCACTCGGCGCCCAGCTCCTCATGGTGGCCGCTGCGTTCCAGCTCTTCGATGGCGCGCAGGTCGCAGGCGTCAGCGTGCTGCGCGGCGCTGCCGACACCCGCATCCCGATGATCGTCTGTGGCGTGGGCTACTGGGGCGTCGGTGTGCCCGTCGCACTGATGCTCGGCTTCCGCACCGCGCTCGGACCCGTGGGCGTGTGGATCGGACTCTCCGCCGGGCTCGCTGCCGTGGCAGTGATGCTCGCACTCCGCGTGCGCCGCCTGCTCTGGCGCGGGCAGGTCCGCCGCCTCCCCGGCGCACCACCGGTCGCAGGCGGCTGACGGCTGTATCGGGGGGTACGGTCTCCCGGCCAAACCCGGGGATACGGTCTCCGGGCCGGCCATCGACGCATGGCTGCTACGGCTCGTTCCAGCTCTCCACCCTGACCCGCAGTCCGGCCTCCCGCGGATCCCGCGTGAAGACGAACACCGCGGCCTCACGCGAACCCGCCGGCAGGTAGTCGAGCAGTACCATGGTCGGGGGCGACGCACCCGCGTCCAGCTCACCGCTCACCTGCACGTCCGCCGCGGCCGAGCCGCCGTCATTGCGAACCGTGACGTGCACACGGTGCAGCGCGCCGGTGCGTCCGATCGAGTCCACGGCAACCGAGATCGAGGGTGGACCCCTGCGCGCAATGAACCCGTCATACGCGATCAGCCCGAACGAGCCGAGCACGACCAGCACGGCGATGCCCGACACGATCCACTGGATCAGCGGAACGCCTTCCTGGTCTCCGTGTTTGCCCGGATCGCGATCGCCGTCCCTGCCGCTGCTGCTTCGCCCTTGTGCCATCACGCCCGCCTCACAGGATCAGTCGTGCGCTCGCCGCACCGACAGAAGCGGGGAACCCGAGCACCGCGGCCATCATCAGCGCCGGCGCCGCCGTCACGTGCTCGACCCGCCCGAAGCACCAGAGCACGTAGAGCGAGATCAGGAACGCGAGCGCGTACCCGACGATCGTGAACCGCAGCACGATGCTCCACATCGGCGTGCCCTCCGGCGCCGCCTCCTGCCCCCGGAACTCGACCGCGTAGACGAACGCGTGCATCAGCAGCAGCGAGACGACCATGAGCGCGAGCACGAGCGGTGCGCCCATGCGTGCCGCAATGAGCTGGACCTCTTCCGTCGGTGCGATGTTCAGCGCCAGGTAGAGTGCACCCGCACTCATGAGCAGCAGCTCAGCGAAGTAGCCCGGCCGCTCCTCGTCCTCCTTGTGCTCGCCGCCCCCGCCGTCCTCGTCCTCCTCCTCCCCGCCCGCCAGCGTCCCGTGGGCCAGCACCGCTCCAAAGCTCCCGGCCGATGCCTGCAGCACCAGCTTGCCCACGATCTCACTCATCGACATCCCGCTCCACACGACGCGGAACAGGAGCAGCACGAACGTCGCCGCAACCAGCGCGACCAGGTACGCCGTCATCGCATCGAGCACCACCTGCAGACGCCCCTGCGCCTTCTCGAACCCCGACATGTACGCCAGCCCGACGAGCAGTGGCAGCACGAACGCCAGAAACGCCAGCAGCCGCTCCCGCTCCAGCGTCGCCCCCAGCGACCACGTCTCCATGGTCATCATGATCGGAATTCCGAAGATGACCGCCCCCGCAAACGCGCGGGACAGCGCTTTCAGGTACTTCCGGCTTCGCTCGTCCATGACGGCCGGCTGGCGAGGCAGGGCGTGTGCCAACCCAAATGCTGGAACTGCGGGATCTGGGCGGTGGGGGCGCGAGATGGGCGGCGGGAAAACCGGGTCGAAGTGCGGGCAGCGGGCGATGGGGGGCGCCCACCACCCCATGCCCAGCCGCCCGCAGTCAGGAAGTCCCGAAGTGTCCGCCACCCACCTCGCTCCCCCCACCGCCCACAACCCGCAGGTTCAAAGACTGGAAACCGGCGGCCGCGCCTCCCCGTACGACCTCCTCAGTACGCTCCCCTTTTCCCCACGCGCAGGCACCAATGAACGACCTCAAAGTCGGTCTCCGCGTCCTCCGGAAGAATCCGGGTCCTTCGCTCTTCGCGGTTCTCGCGCTCACGCTCGGTATCGGTCTCACGGTGATGATGTTCAGCATCATCTACGGCGCGATCCATCGTGGGCTGCCCTTCGACAGACCTGATCAGCTGGTGCACCTCGAGCGGTCGCAGCCGTCGCGCGGCATCGAGAGCATGGAGGTCACGATCCACGATTTCACCGACTGGCGTGCGCAGCAGCGCCAGTCGTTCGTGGATCTGGGCGCGTGGTACGCCGGCACGGTGAACGTCGCGGATCGCGGGGTGCCGGAGCGCTACGACGGGGCGTTCATCACGCCGTCGACGTTTGCGCTGCTCGGTGTGCGCCCGATCCACGGCCGGCTGTTCCGCGAGGAGGAGACGTCGCGCGCGGAGCCGATGACCGTGCTGATCGGCTACCGCATGTGGCAGGACCGCTATGAGGCGGATCCGGAGATCGTCGGTCGCGTGATCCGTGTGAATGGCGAGCCGGCGACCATCGCCGGTGTGATGCCCGAGGACTTCCTGTTCCCGTTCAACCAGCAGGTGTGGGTACCGCTCCGGCTGGACCCGGTCGAGCTGAAGCGCGGTGAGGGGACGACACTGGAGGTGCTCGGCCGGCTGCGCGAGGGTGTGACCATCGATCGCGCGATGGTGGAGATGAGCGGCATCACGCAGCGGCTCGCCGCGGAGTACCCGCAGACCAACGAGGGCATCTCCCCGATCATCAAGCCGTTCACCGAGGAGTATATCGGCGAGGAGCCGATCAACATGCTGTACACGATGCTCGGTGCGGTGTTCTTCGTGCTGCTGATCGCGTGTGCCAATGTTGCGAACCTGCTGATGAGCCGCGCCGCGACGCGCACCAAGGAGGTCGGCATCCGCACCGCACTGGGCGCATCGAAGATGCGGATCGTGGCGCAGTTCATGGCCGAGGCGCTGCTGCTTGCCGGTGCCGGCGCCCTGCTCGGCCTGCTCCTCGCCTGGACCGGCGTGCGCATCTTCAACGCGGCCATTGCCGACACGAACCCGCCCTACTGGATCGACATCCGCATCGACAGCGCCGCGATCCTGTTCGCGCTTGCCGTCACTGGCATCGCGGCCCTGATCTCGGGAGCGATCCCGGCGTACCACGCGGCGCGCGCGAACGTGAACGAGATCCTCAAGGACGAGAGTCGCGGCTCCTCCAGCTTCCGGCTCGGGCGCATGAGCAAGGCGATCGTCGTGTTCGAGATCGCGCTCTCCTGCGGGCTGCTGATCGGCGCGGGTCTCATGATCAAGAGCGTGACGCAGCTCAAGACCATCGACCTGAACTTCCCGACGCAGATCTTCACGGCGCGCGTCGCCCTGATGGAAGCCGCCTACCCGGACTCGATCGCGCGCGACAACATGCAGCGCGAGCTGCTGCAGCGGCTGCAGCAGATGCCGGAGCTGGAAAGCGCGACGCTGCTCACGGCACTGCCCGGCCTCGGATCGGGCGGGCCGGAGGTCCGGATCGAGGGCGTCGAATACGACCTGGAGGGGGAGCTCCCGTTCGTGCGCGGCAACACGATCGCGCCGAACTACTTCGAGACGTTCCAGGTCGCGCTGCTCGAAGGGCGCGCGTTCGGCGACCAGGACCGGATGGATGCGCCGCGCGTCGCCATCGTCAACCAGTCGTTCGCAACGAAGTTCTTCAGTGGCGACTCACCGATCGGGCGGCGCATGCGCTTCGGCCGGGAGATCGACGCGCCGTGGATCACGGTCGTCGGTGTGGTCCCCGACATGTTCGAAGGCGGTCTCGACAACGACGTGCGCGAGGCGGTCTACACTCCGCTCGCGCAGGCGCCGCCGCAGTTCTTCTCGATCGCCGCACGCACGCGCGGCGAGCCGCTCGCCGTGACGCAGCAGGTGCGCGGAGTGGTGAACGCCATCGACGCCGACCTGCCGATCTACTTCGTGCGCACGCTGCAGGACGCGATCGATCGGAGCTACTGGTTCTACTCCGTGTTCGGTGTGCTCTTCATGGTGTTCGGCGGCGCGGCCCTGTTCCTCGCCGGCGTGGGCCTCTACGGCGTGATGGCGACGTCGGTCGCGCAGCGCACCCGCGAGGTCGGCGTGCGCATGGCCCTCGGCGCGCAGGCGCGCGACGTCCTCACGATGGTCCTGCGGCAGGGCATGGTCCAGATCGCAATCGGCATCGCGCTCGGCCTCGGCATCGCCGCGGCCCTGGGCAACCTGCTCGCCATCGTCCTCTACGAGGTCGACCCGCGTGACCCCGTCGTG
Source organism: Longimicrobiales bacterium (assembly GCA_035764935.1). Taxonomy (NCBI): domain Bacteria; kingdom Pseudomonadati; phylum Gemmatimonadota; class Longimicrobiia; order Longimicrobiales; species Longimicrobiales bacterium. The sequence continues at coordinate 14,543 of DASTYK010000019.1, forward strand.
TTCGCGTCGATCATCACGTTCCTCGTCGCGGCCGCGCTCTTTGCCTGCTTCGTGCCGGCCCGCCGGGCGACCCGCGTCGACCCCAACATCGCGCTGCGCGCGGAATGAACGTCCGGGCGTGCGGCGGCCGAACACGCCGCCGCACGCTCCTGCCAGCTCCACCCGGGGATCGCAGCACGGCGCCGCCGCCTGACCCGCGGCCGCTCACCGGCAGTCCCGAGTCCGGCTGCTCGCGCGTTCATTACAAAGCTGTAACGGGCGACAGGACAGGAAGTCGTTATCTTACCCGTCCGGCGATGAACGCACTGACACCCAGACGTGGAGATCGATGATCACACCGGCAGAAGCACGGGAGCGCCTCGAGAAGGAGCTCCGTCGGCAGATCAGCACCATCTCGAGCGGCGACGAGGCCGTGGCCGGATGGATGGCCGGCCGCGCGTCCGACGGCGTCCGCCGCCCCTGGGAGACCAGCGATGACCTCGAGCTGACAGGGACGCTGCGCGATCTCGGCGCCGGCCGCGCCCGCGCGCTCGCGCTGGCGCTGGTCCGGGTGGAAAAGGGGACGTACGGCCTCTGCACCCGCTGCGGCGACCGGATTGCCCATGAGCGGCTCGAGGTCCTGCCCGAAATCGAGACCTGCCGGGACTGCACCGATAACTGACAATTCGGGCCGGGCTCGTGACGCGGGGGCGCTGCAGGGGGGTGCGGCGCCCCTCGTCGCATTCCGGAGGTGAGTAGAAGAAGCCTGCCGCGTAGGGCGACACCCCTCGTCCTGTCCGTCGGCCGCCGGTCGCGCGGCCGCCCCGGTGCGGCTATGTTGCGCGGACCGAACAGCAACCGCGAAGAACTATGCCTGACACACTGACCATCACCGACAACCGCACCGGGCGCTCGTACGAGGTTCCGATCCAGTACGGCACCTACCCGGAGTACGGCGCCTACATCAACGGCACCGAGCTGCGCAAGATCAAGTCGTCCGACGAGGACTTCGGGCTGCTGAGCTACGACCCCGCGTTCATGAACACGGCGTCGACCAGGAGCTCGATCACCTTCATCGACGGCGACAAGGGCATCCTGCGCTACCGCGGGATCCCGATCGAGCAGCTCGCCGAGCAGAGCACGTTTCTCGAGACGGCGTTCCTGATCCTGTTCGGCCACCTGCCCAGCCAGCAGGAGCTGGACGAGTGGACGCACGAGATCACGATGCACACGCTGATTCACGAGAACATGCGGAAGTTCATGGAGGGCTTCCACTACGATGCCCACCCGATGGGCATGCTCGTGAGCACCGTGGCGGCGCTGTCCACGTTCTACTCCGAGTCGCGCGATATCAGTGACCCGGAGAACAGGAAGCGGCAGATCATCCGGCTCATTGCCAAGGTCCCGACCATCGCCGCCTTCGCCTACCGCCACTCCATCGGCCGCCACTACATCTATCCCGACAACGACCTCAGCTACGCCGGCAACTTCCTGAACATGATGTTCCGGATGACCGAGCGTGAGTACCGGCCGAACCCGACGCTCGAGAAGGCGCTCGACGTCCTGTTCATCCTGCACGCCGACCACGAGCAGAACTGCTCCGCCAGCGCAATGCGCAACGTCGGCAGCAGCCACGCCGATCCGTACGTGTCCGTCGCTGCGGCCACCGCCGCGCTCTGGGGCCCGCTGCACGGCGGCGCCAACGAGCAGGTGCTGCGCATGCTGCACGAGATCGGCGACCGGAAGAACGTGAACGAGTACATAAAGCGCGTGAAGGCGGGCGAGTTCCGGCTGATGGGCTTCGGGCACCGCGTGTACAAGAACTACGACCCGCGCGCGCGCATCCTGAAGAAGATGGCCGACGACGTGCTCGAGGTGACGGGCAAGTCGCCGCTCCTCGACCTGGCGATGGACCTCGAGCGCATCGCACTCGAGGACGACTACTTCGTCTCGCGCAAGCTCTACCCGAACGTCGACTTCTACTCGGGCATCATCTACCAGGCGATGGGCTTCCCGGTCGACATGTTCCCCGTCCTCTTTGCCATCGCGCGCACGACCGGCTGGCTCGCACAGTGGCAGGAGATGCTGGAGGACAGCGACCAGAAGATCACCCGCCCGCGGCAGGTCTACACGGGTGAGGACGAGCAGGCATACGTGAAGATGGCGCGGCGGTAGCATCCCGCTCGTGGGCCCGCCTCGCGCGGGTCCGCGATGCCGCCGGGATACGATCTCGCATCCGCCGGCGCAGCGACTTCACCACCAGGCCGATCACTCCCTTCCCGCGACCATGAGCGAGTTCGAGTACCTTTCCGTGCTGATCTCGATCGTGCTGGGCCTCGGCCTTTCGCACGTCATGGCGACCGCCGCGCAGCTCGTCCGCTACCGCTCCGCCGTCCGGTTCTACCTGCCGGCGCTGCTGATGCTGGTGCTGCTGTTCCTGATCCACATCCAGATCTGGTGGGCCGTGTTCGAGCTGCGCACGGTGCCGGAATGGAGCTTCATCGATTTCGCGCTGCTGCTCGCCCTGCCCACCATTGCCTTCATGGTCAGCGTGCTGCTGTCGCCCGACTTCGACCGCGAGGAGATCGTCGACCTGCGCGCCCGCTACTACGAGCACCGCCGCTGGTTCTACGGCCTCTTCGCCCTGCTGCCCCTCGCCAGCCTCGCCCAGGAGCGCGCGATCCGCGGCTTCATCCAGCTCGACGCCGATCCGGCCTTCCGCCTCGCGTTCGTCGGTCTTTCGGCGATCGGCTTTGCCAGCACGCGCGAACGTGTACACTATGCGATCACGATCATCGCGCTGGCCGGCTTCGCCATGTACATCGGGATGCTGTTCCTGGAGCTCGCATGAGCAGCCGGCCGGCCGACGGCGTGGCCAGGGCGCCTGATCGCGCTTCCAGGACACACACCTCGGACGGATCGGCAGGACCCGGACGTAGCAGGGACGATCGTGCTGACGCTGGCGCGACGGGTGCCTCGGGTGAGGATTGCAGGTGCGGCATGTGCGACCAGCCCATTCCAGCAGGAGGCCATCATGATCGTCGTAGCGGGAGCGACCGGCAGCCTCGGCGGGAAGATCGCGGAGGGCCTGCACGCGCGCGGTGAGCGCGTGCGCGCACTCGTACGCCCGACCTCGGACCATGTGGCGCTGCAGCGCACGGGCGTGCCGATCATGTACGGCGATCTGACGCAACCCGAGACCCTTGCACGCGCACTGCCGGGCGCGCGCGTGCTGATCACGACGGCGAGCGCGTCCAAGCGGAACGATGACGCCATCGAGAACGTCGACCTGACGGGGAACCTGAACCTCGTCGACGCGGCACGGGAAGCGGGCGTGGGCCACGTCGTCTTCGTATCCACGGTGGGCGCCTCGCCAGAGCATCCCGTACCGGTGTTCCGCGCCAAGGGCACCGCGGAGAAGGCACTGCGCGAAAGCGGCCTGACGTATACCATCCTGCAGGCCAATGCCTTCATGGACGTGTGGTTCTCGGCCCTGATCGAGGCGCCTTTGTTCGCAGGCCAGCCGGTCACGCTCGTGGGCGAGTCGCGGCGCAGGCACTCGTTCGTCGCCGAGAGCGACGTCGCGGCCTTTGCGGTCGCGGCCGTGCGCTACCCGGCGGCGCGCAACCGGACCATCCTGATCGGCGGGCCCTCCGCACTGACACTGCGCGACGTCGTTGCCGCTTATGCCCGTGCCGCGGGCGTGGACATCCCCGTGAACAGCGTCGCACCCGGCGAGCCGATCGCGGGACTGCCCGAGCCCGTGGTCATGCTCGCTGCCGCGCTCGAGACGTACGACTCGCCCATTCCGATGGAAGCGACCGCGGCGGCATTCGGCGTGGACCTGACGAGCGTCGACGAGTTCGCGCGGATGCGCCTGAATCCGGAGCTTGATGCATGAGGAGCGCGCCTGCGCGTCTCTACCCGGATCCGCAGCCTGCGGGGCGCATGTATTCTCGTTCACCGGAACACTGGCCGTGACTTCGCATCCCGGGCGTCTTGTGCGACGGGCGGGCCCCGGCACAAACTGACGGTTGATTCCGACCATTTCTTCCGCCCCACCGGAGGACCGTATGCGCACTCCCCGTCTTCGCCGGGCGCTGCTGCTGTGTGCCGGCGTTACCCTGGTCCCGTGCGCGGTCGCCGCGCAGAGTGCTATCGACGAGCGGTTCACGGTCGAGCGCTACCTCGACCTCGAGACCGTCTCCAGCCCGCGCATCTCCCCCGACGGCTCGCAGATCGTGTACGTGCGCGGCTCGATCGACAAGGTCAAGGACCGTCGGCGCTCGAGTCTCTGGATCATGGATGCGGACGGCGGTCGCAACCGTTTCCTGACTGACGGCAGCGGCGCGGAGTGGTCGCCGGACGGCAGCCGCATCGCGTACGTCGCGGACGCAGGCGACGACGGGGCGGAGATCTTCGTGCGCTACCTGGATGCACCCGAGCCGACGCAGGTCACGCGGCTCGAGCAGTCGCCGGGCAGCCTGCGCTGGTCGCCGGACGGGAAGTGGATCGGTTTCGCGATGACGGTGCCGACGCCGGACAGCGCGGCGTGGCCGATCGACATGCCGAAGGCACCGAAGAACGCGGAGTGGACGAAGGCGCCGCGCGTCGTGCGGACGCTGCACTACCGCGCCGACCGGCGCGGCTACCTCGATCCCGCGTACACCCACCTCTTCGTCGTGCCGGCCGATGGCGGTACACCGCGCGACGTGACGCCCGGCGACTGGAGCGTCGGCGCGCGCTTCGACGGGCAGCCTGGCGGCGTGTCGTGGGACTGGATGCCGGACGGTCGTGCAATCGTGGTGGAGGGACTGCGCGTCGCGAATCCCGATACGATCTACCGCGACGCGTACCTGTACCGCATCGACGTTGCGACCGGCAACGTGCAGCAGCTCACGCCCGAGCGCGGCACGTGGACGTCGCCGGTCGTCTCACCCGATGGCCGCCGCATCGCGTTCAGCGGCGATCCGTACAGCCGCATGAGCTACCGCGCGTCCTCACTCTATGTGATGAACGCAGACGGCTCCGACCTGCGGGCACTGAGTGCCGACCTCGACCGCGACCCGGGCGACATCACCTGGGCATCCGACGGCAACGGCATCTACTTCACCGCCGCCGACCACGGCACCAGCAACCTCTATTACGCGCCGCTTTCCGGGGGCGCACGCAAGCTCACGGACGGCGCGCACATGCTCCAGCTCGCGTCCGTGGCACGCAATGGCACGGCCGTCGGGGTGTTTACCACCGCGACGCAGCCGACGGATGTCGTACGCTTCACGCTGCGCCAGCCGGAGCGCCGCACGCAGCTCACGCACGTCAATGACGACGTCCTCGCCGGGGTCCGGCTGGGCGAGCTCCAGGAGCTGCGCTTCACGTCCGCCGACGGCACCGAGGTGCAGGGCTGGCTCGTCCGGCCGCCCGGCTTCGATCCGACGCGCCGCTATCCGCTGATCATGGAGATCCACGGCGGACCGCACGGCATGTACAACGTCGGCTTCAACCCGATGTTCCAGAACTTTGCGGCCAATGACTTCGTCGTGCTGTACACCAACCCGCGCGGCAGCACGGGCTACGGCACCGCGTTCGGCAACGCGATCGAGCGCGCATACCCGAGCGTCGATTACGACGACCTGATGGCGGGCGTGGATGCCGCGCTCGCGACCGGGTTCGTGGACAGCGAGAACATGTTCGTCGGTGGCTGCAGCGGCGGCGGCGTGCTGACCAGCTGGGTGATCGGTCACACCGACCGCTTCAAGGCCGCGTCGGTCCGCTGCCCCGTGACCAACTGGCTGTCGTTCCTGGGACACACGGACGTGCCGTACTTCACCGCGAACTTCTTCGACAAGCCGTTCTGGGAAGACCCGGAGCCGTGGCTGAAGCAGTCGCCGCTCATGTACGTCGGCAACGTGAAGACACCAACGGTCGTCATGACCGGCATCCTCGATCTGCGTACGCCCATGCCCCAGAGCGAGGAGTACTACGCCGCGCTCCGGATGCGCGGTGTACCGTCCGCGCTGCTGCGCTTCGAGAACGAGTACCACGGCACCGGCTCGCAGCCGTCCAACTGGATCCGCACGCAGCTCTACATGATGGACTGGTACCGGCAGTGGGGCACGTTCGATGAGCGCGGACGTGAGCGCGTGACGGAGCAGGTCAGCGGGCGGCCGTGAGGTCCGCCGCGGGCATTCGTGGTGGGCGCGACCGTGAGGGCGCGACCGTCAGGTCCACCGAGTTCAACGGCGGCCGGCGCAGCTCGTGAGCAAGCGACCGTGAAGGCCACCACGGGCAGCGGCGGCCGGAGCACCTCGTGAGCCCCGGCGAGCGCGAGCTGCTGCAGGCCTGGCTGCGCCGCGCACCCACACGCCGCGAATTCCTCGGGCTGCTCGGTGCGGCGTCGGGAACCATCCTGCTGGGCGGCTGCGCGGCACGGCGCAGCGACGCCGTCGTGCCGCTCGCTGCGTATCCGTTCACGCTGGGCGTCGCCTCCGGCGACCCGACGCCGGACGGGGTCGTGCTGTGGACCCGGCTTGCGCCGGATCCGCTGAACGGCGGCGGCATGCCGCCCGCGCGCGTGCCGGTGCAGTGGGAGCTGGCGAGCGACGACGGGTTCCGCCGCGTCGTGCGGCGCGGTGACATGCTCGCGGTGCCGGAGCTCGCGCATTCCGTGCACGTGGAGGTGGACGGGCTCGAACCGGATCACGTGTACTGGTACCGGTTCCTTTACGACGGCGTGTCGAGCGCCGTCGGGCGGACGCGCACGGCACCCGGGCGTGATGCAGCGCCCGACCGGCTCGCCTTCGCGTTCGTCTCCTGCCAGAACTACCAGCAGGGCTACTACACCGCGCTCCGCCACCTCGCCGACGAGGACGTCGCGTTCGTCGTGCACCTCGGAGACTACATCTACGAGAGCATCCTCGCCGAACGCGTGCGCTCCCATGGCGACGCGGAGCCGCTCACGCTCGACGAGTACCGCACGCGCTACGCGCTCTACAGGACGGACCCCGACCTGCAGGCGGTGCACGCAGCACTGCCGTTCGTGGTGACGTGGGACGACCACGAGGTGGACAACAACTACGCAGGTGCGTTCGACCAGGCCGGCTCGCCGATGGAGGTCTTCCTGCAGCGGCGCGCGGCCGCGTACCAGGCGTACTACGAGCACATGCCGCTGCGCCGCAGCGCGATGCCCGCGGGACCCGACCTGCGGCTCTACCGCCGCTTCGCATACGGTGACCTGCTCGCACTGAACGTGCTCGACACACGCCAGTATCGCACCGACCAGGTGTGCGGCGACGGCGTGCGCGCGGACTGCGCGGCGCGCTTCGATCCGGCCGGCACCATTCTCGGAGCCCCGCAGGAGGCCTGGCTGCTCGACGGGCTTTGCGCCAGCCGCGCGCGCTGGAACGTGCTCGCGAACCAGGTCCCGTTTGTGCCGCAGATGCGCGTGCGCGACGGCGTGCGCGTCGAGGACATGGACAAGTGGGACGGCTACGCCGCCACGCGCGAGCGCGTGATCGCCGCGATCCGCGGCGGCTGCGTATCGAATCCCGTGATCATCACCGGCGACGTGCACGTGAGCTGGGTCGCCGACCTGCCGTCCGACCTCGACAACCCGACGTCCGCGCCGCTGGCGACCGAGTTCGTCGGCACGTCGATCACCTCCGGCGGTGACGGCCGCGACATGGACGACAACACGCGCGCGCTGCGCGCGAGCACGCCGCACATGAAGTACTTCAATGCACTGCGCGGCTACGTCCGCTGCACCGTGACGCCGGAGCGCTGGACGTCGGATTACCGGCTGGTGCCGTACGTGTCCCGGCCGGGCGCACCGATCGCGACGGACGCGAGCTTCGTCGTGGAGGCGGGGCGGGCGGGGGTGCAGGGGTGATTCGGCGGGTCGGGATCCTGTCCTGAGCATCACCCCGGCAGGTCGGGCGGCCGCGCTCACACCCGACCTGAAATCACCCGGGCAGGTCGGCCGGCCGCGCTCCACCCGAACTGAAAATCACCCCGGCAGGTAGGGGGGGCGCGGTCACACCCGCCGTCCATCACGTGATCGGCGGGCCGTCCTGCTTGTAGACCACGCCGCCCTTCATCACGAAGCCGATATCCTGCAGCAATGTGATGTCCTCGAGCGGGTTGCCGCGCACGGCCACGATGTCGGCGAGGAAGCCGGCTCGCACCGCGCCGAGTTCCTCGTCCCGGCCCAGCGCGCGGGCCGCATTGCGTGTGGCCGCGAGGATCGCAGCGGCCGGTGACATGCCGGCCTCGACCATGAGCTGGAACTCGCGCGCGTTCAGCCCGTGCGCGAACACGCCCGCATCCGTGCCGAATGCGATCGGCACGCCTGCCCGGATCGCGCGCCGGTGCGAGTCCTTCACCAGCGGCTCGATCGCGAGCGCCTTCTGCGTCGGCCCCGGTGGCAGCACGCCCGCCTTCGCCATCGAGATCGCGCCCTCGAACGCCATCATCGTCGGGACGAGCCAGGTTCCGCGCTCCTTCATCTCCTCGAGGATTTCCTCGTCCAGCACACTGCCGTGATCGATCGTCGTGATCCCGGCACGCACCGCGTTGCGGATGCCCTCGATGCCGTGTGCGTGCGCAGCGACGCGGCGGTTCAGCATCCTCGCCGTGGAGATCACCGCTTCCAGCTCCTCCGGTGTCATCTGCGCCGGGCCGATCTCGTCGGTCATCGACAGCACGCCCGCCGTCGCACACACCTTGATCACGTCCGCACCATCACGTACCGCGGCGCGCACGGCCGACGCGGCCGCGGCGGGCCCGTCGTACACGCGCTCGCGTGATGCGTCCACGTTCACGTGCCCGGGCAGGATCCCGGTCGTGGGATCACAGTGGCTGCCCGTGGTGCCGAGCCCGAGCGCGGTGACCATGCGCGGGCCGGGCACGAGCCCGTTGTCGATCGCATCGCGCAGCGCAAGCGCCGTCGTCGCCGGCGCACCCAGGTCGCGGATCGTCGTGAAGCCTGCAAGCAGCGTGGTGCGCGCATTGACCGCGCCCTTCAGCACCGGGTACTCCGGATAGGTCGTGTACAGGAACGAGCCCGGCGGCGCGGCGAGGTCCTCGGGACCACCCGTGATGTGCGTGTGCAGGTCGATGAAGCCGGGCATTACCGTCCACCCTGACAGGTCGATGCGCTCCGCGTCTGCCGGAATGGTCACGTTCGGCCCGACGTCGACGATGCGACCGTCGCGCACCAGGATCGTCACGTTCCGCTGCAGCGCCTCGCCCGTGCCGTCGAACAGGGCACCGGCCCGGATCGCGATCGTGGCTGCCGCGTCGCCTGGTGCCGCGCTCTGTGCCAGCGTCTGCATCGGTGCAGCGGCAGCCAGCAGCGCTGCCGCGAGGAGGGAGCGTCGCATCATGAGCATCCGTGTTGTGGGGAAGCGTTGCCGCAGTGCAGCTACGATAGAGGGCTGCACCAGGCCGGGCAACTCGCGCGTGGCACGGTCCGCTCGCATGAGGAGAACGCCGTAATGGCATGGGTGAGCGGCGCGTCGCTTGCATTCGAAACGCAGCAGACGGAACCACTCAACGCCGCCCGAGGAGCAGCACATGCCCGACAAGCCGCCGACCACCGACCCCGAGCAGCGCGAGCACGATACCGCGAGCTCCCGCCACCAGAGCGGACTGCCGCCAGAGCCGAAACAGGACAAGCCCGGAAAGCCGCCGCTGCGGCCCCGCGACGTGCAGAAGAAGGACGAGGCGTCCGACAAGTAAGGGGATCGAGTCGATCCGTCGCGGTGGCGGTCGGCGGTCGCGGCCGCCGTCGCGGCATCGATCCCCCGCAGTGCGCCACGCGTCGGGCCGCACGCCGGCGCCTGGCGCGCTATCGGGCTATCCGCCCGACAATCCGACACACGGCCACTCCGCCCGCGCGCGCCTGGCGCGCTATCGGGCTGTGCACCCGATAATGCGACACACGTCATTTCGTTCGCCGCCGCCTGGCGCGCCATCGGGCCGCATGCTCGATGATCCGACGCACGTCACCCATGCGCCTGCCGGGCTACCGGGCTATACGCCCGACAATTCGACACGCGTAGCCCCGCGCCCCGGCGCCTGACGCGCGATCGGGACGCATGTCCGCAAATCGGACGCGCGTCATCCGGGCGTCGGCGCCTGACGCGCGGACTCGGCGTGCTCGGCTGGGGCGTGGGCGCGCCCGGCCCGCAAGCCCGATAATCTGACACACGTCACCCCGCACGCAGACGCCTGGCGCGCTATCGGGCTATACGCCCGATAATCCGACACACGGCCCGTGGCATCCTGAGCGATTGGCGCTGCAGCGGGCCATAGGCCCTGCCGCACGACAATCGTCAGCTCCCGCTGCAGCGATTGGCGCAGTATCGGGCATCCGAGGCTGATGCGCCCTTGGCGCCGGCTCCGCCCACCGCGCCGGTGGCAGGCGGTTGGAGTTCCGCAGAGATCCGCCGCGCCGTGGCGCGCACCCCGCGAAACCCGCGCAGATCGGCCCGCCGGCATTGCCGCGTCCCGCGCGGCCATTCGCCCGGAACCCGGACTCCCCCGTCACACATCATCCCCTCCGCTCGTCACATGATCAGACCCCCTCGTCCGTGACCGCCAGCCGGGAGACGCCGGTGCCACGAGCCTTCGTCAACCAGGTCGACATCGCCTACGACGACAGTGGCGCCGGCCCCAACGCGCTCCTCCTCGTCCACGGCCATCCGTTCGATCGCTCGATGTGGCAGCCGCAGGTGAAGCACCCGCTCCATCGTGGCTGGCGCGTCATCACGCCGGATCTGCGGGGCTACGGGGCCAGCAGTGTGGTGCCGGGCGTTACCAGGCTGGACGTCTTTGCCCGCGACCTCGCCGCACTGCTCGATCACCTGCGCATCCAGGACGTCGTGATCGGCGGGCTGTCCATGGGCGGGCAGATCGTGATGTCGTTCGCGCAGCTGTTTCCCGAGCGGGTCCGCGGGATGCTGCTGGCCGCCACGTTCCCGCAGGCGGAGACGGAGGAAGGGAAACGGCGTCGCAACGAGATGGCGGACCGGCTGCTGCGCGAGGGCATGGACGCGTACGCAACCGAGGCGCTGCCGAAGATGCTCGCGCCGCGCCACATCGAGCAGATGCCGGACGTCGCGCAGCACGTGCTGACCATGATGCGTGCAACGGCACCGGAAGGGGCCGCAGCGGCACTGCGCGGACGGGCGGAACGACCGGATTACAGCGGCACGCTCGCGATGCTGAACCTGCCCGCGCTGGTCGTGGTCGGCAGTGAGGACGCGTTCACGACGCGCGACGACGCCGAGCACATGCACAAGTGCCTGCGGGGCTCGGAGCTGCTCTGGCTGGAGGGCGTGGGCCACATGCCCAACCTGGAGCGGCCCGCCGCATTCAACGCGGCGCTCGATCGACTGCTCGCGCGCGCGATCGTCCACGTCCTGGCATGACGGAATCCGCCAGGGGCATTGCGGCCGCGCCAGTCGACCGCTTACACTGACGCCATGCAGCAGAACGCGTGCTTCTTTGCCTTCGACGTCTTTACCGGGACCCGTGCCACGGGTCGCGCTCGAAGGTGTATGCACTGACGCTGCGTCACATCGAATCGCGAACGGCCCGTGGGTTTCCACGGGCCGTTTTTTTGTGCCCAGCAGTTTCCGATCCGGAAGGTGATCATGCCGGCACCATCGACCTGGCAAGCAGCACGCGGCAGCGCGCACACGCGCGGAGGCGCGGTTTCACCTGACGCGCGGGTACCGCAGGTGCGCGTCGCATTCCAGGGTGCGCCCGGTGCATTCAGTGAAGAGGCGGCGCTGGCACACTTCGGCGCCGGGGTGGAGTGCGTGCCGTGCGCAACGTTCGCC
>DASTYK010000020.1 GCA_035764935.1 Longimicrobiales bacterium
TCATCCATGCCCTGCGCATGATCTACCTCCGGTGGTGAGAGGCGGCAGTGCTGCGGCCGGTTATCAGATGACCTGCAATGGGTGAGGGGGTTCTGCAGAATACCACTGCTAACGCGCCAACGCACGAAATGATGACGGGGCCGACGCCGGGCCTCTACGCGTACAGTCCGGAATGATCCGCCAGCACCGCTACTGCGCGCTGACCACCGCCTCCGTCGGCTGGACGGCCAGCGCCCGCCGCGCCGGAACGAAACACGCGGCAAGGCCGACGATCACCATGATCAGCGATGCAGCGAGCATCGGCAGCGCGGTCGGCACGGCATCGAACTCGTTTTCGATGACCGACATCAGCGCGAGGACGAGCAGGTTGCCGGCAACGATGCCGACGCCGATCTGCAACGCGGCCCGCTTGAAGAGCGCAGCCAGCAGCGCACGCGGACTCGCACCGATCGCCAGCCGGATGCCGATCTCGCGCGTGCGCCGCGCAACGGCCACCGACATGAGCGCGAACAGTGCGGCCGCGGACAGCAGCAGCACGAGCAGCACCGGGACCAGGATGCTCGCGGTCATCAGGACACCGTCGAACGCGTCCAACCGGATCACCTCCTCGAGCGTCATCACCTCGTACAGGCGCAGGTCGGGAGCAACGCGCGCCGCCGTTTCGCGCAGCGTCCACTCGAACGCGGCGGCATCGCCGCGCACGCGTACGACCATGTGCGGCGGCGCTGGCAGTGTCGCGACCGACGCCGGCGTGTAGATCAGCTCCGCCTCGCCTTCCGCAGTCGACTCGAGTCCTACGTCACCCACGACGCCCACGACCTCGAGCCACGGCTTTGCTTCGGGGTCCTCCCCGTTCGCGACGGTGCGCAGGCGCACGCCGATGGGATTGCCGCCGATCCGCTGCGCCAGTGACTCGTTGATGATGGCGACGCCGTGGTCCGAGCCGATGTCGCCGCTGTGGAACGAGCGGCCGGCTGTGATCGGCGCGCCGAACGCTTCGAAGAAGTCCGCGTCGACGGCGGACACGACGACCTGGTCATCGGCCTGCTTCGTGTCGACGATCACGGGCGACTCCGTGCCGCGCTGCAGCTCGACCTGCATGGGCGGCCAGTCGACGGCTGGCAGTGCGTCGGCGAACGTCACCGCGACTACATCCCCATCGGCCTCCAGCCGGCGCTCGAGCTCGCCGACGAGCGTGGCCATGCGCGCCGGCAGGTCGGGATCGTCGCCGGTCACCTCGTCGGCATCCAGCTGCGGCCGGAACGTCAGGAACGGACGGGCGTCGAACATGTCGCGCGCCTGCTGCTGCGCCAGCTGCTCACCCGTCAGCGCGATCGCGACCGGCAGTCCGAGCACCGACAGCGCGACCTGGAAAACGATCAGCGCGGACCAGACGCGACCGATCTGCATGTGCGTGCCACCGCCGCCGATGCTGCGCAGCGCAGCCTGCACGCGGGGGCCCGTCGCATGGATGGCGGGCAGCAGGCCCACGATGGCAGCAATGCCGACCGCGACCAGCGTCGTGTACAGCACGGTCGGCAGGCTGAGGCTGAGGTCCCACCAGAACGGCCAGTCGACGTCCGACGCGAAATTCTCCCGCGCGTACTTCATGAAGCCCATCGCGAGCGCGACGCCGACTGCGGCAGCCACCAGGCTCAGCACGAGCGACTCGACGAACAACTGGGCCATCACACGCCCGCGCGACGCGCCGAGCGCATTGCGCACGACGATCTCGGACTCGCGCAGCGCCGTACGCGCGAACATCAGCGTGGCGACGTTGGTGCCCGCGATCAGGAGCACCACCCACACGAGCAGGTTGGCGACGATCAGATCATCGGCGTCCGCACCGAGCGTCGCCGAGGGCGCCGCGTACCGGAGCACGCGTGGCCGGAGGTGCTCGTGCGTCGCCGGATTCGCGCGCGCCATGCGCGCACCGACCGACGCCAGCTCCGCCTGCGCCGTCGTGAGCGACACGCCGTCGCGCAGCCGGCCGAACATGCGGATCGGCAGGCCCTCGCGCGGCTGCGCTGCTTCCAGCCGCAGTGGCGTCCAGATCTGGTGGTTGATCGGGAACGAATACCCTTCGGGCATGACGCCCACCACCGTCGCGGGGGCGCGGCTGAGCTGCACGGTGCTGCCGACGACCGATGGGTCCTCGCCAAAGCGGCTGCGCCACAGCTCGTAGCCGATCACGACCACGTTCTGCGCGCCCGGCGCGGCGTCCGCTTCGACGAGCGGCCGGCCGAGCAGCGGCGGCACACGCGTGAGCGGGAACGCGACCGGGCTGATCTCCGCCACGTCGACCGGCTCGGAACGGCCGTCCGGGGTGATCAGGTTCCGCTCGATCGCGCGATACGCGCCGAGCTGCTCGATCGATTCGAGCTCGTCACGCCATACCAGGAAGTCGTGCACGGAGCGCCGCTCGATCGTGCTCTCTGCCACGTCCAGGTTCTCGAGCCGCACGATCCGTTCGCCGCCGGGAAGCGGCAGCCTCGGGTCACGCATCTCCCACGAGAACTCGAATATGCCGACACTGAGTGCGATCGCCGCCGCGAGCGTGATGCCGCCGATGATCGACAGGCCGGGATACTTGAGCAGCATGCGGCCGCCCAGCTTCCAGTCGAGCCAGGACGCGCGGAGGTCGGCGAGGCGAGTGCCGGGGCGCTCGTCGCGGGCGTGCTCGCGGAAGCGGTCGACGCCGCCGAAGTCGCGCATCGCGGCGCGCCGCGCTTCGGTCGGCGACATGCCGTTGGCGACGTTGCGCTGCGTCTCGCGCTCGATGTGGAACTGCATCTCCTCGGCGACGGCGTCGTGCTCGCGGCGGGCGTCGAGGAACTCGCGGAATCGGCTCAGCAGGGACATGGGCTACACCCGGTCCAGCGTGCGCGTGACGGGATCCAGCTTCAACGGCATGGTCGCCCCCTGTTCCACTCGGTTATCGACTGGAAGAAGGCGCGGCTCCTCTCGGTTATCAACTGGAGTGGGATGGGCGGCCGCGGTCGTGCCGCGGGGGCGGGACCTGCGGGGATGGTGTCCCGGCTGCATCCAGCAGACGCGCGCCAGCCAGCGCGCCGCTCACAGGTTTTCCTGGATGAACTTCGGGCTCAGGTGAACGTCGAGCTGCACCAGTGGCGCCTCAATGCAGCGGAAGCTGTGAACCTCGCCCGCCTTGATGACCAGGATGTCGCCCGCGCCGGCCTCGAACTCCACGCCTTCGACCACCCAGGCGCCGCGACCCTGCTGGATGAACTGGATCTCGTCGTATGGATGGCGGTGAGGGCCGGGACCGCTGCCGAGCTCGCCGTGGAAGAGAAAGGCGGACATTGCAACGTTGCCATTGTCGGCGCCGACGAAGTTGTGCGAGCTGCCGCGGAGGGGCAGGTCCGACTGGTGGATTCTGTGCATGGGTTGACCGATGATGTGGGCGACGGGGTTCGGGAAAGGCACCCGGCCGACGACGTGAACGTGGCCCCACATGCCTTTCTTTGCGAAGTGGGGTCGTGATCTCACGATAATGCGTGGTCAAGTCGACCCCGCGCCGCGCAGCCAGAGCGCGTGGGGCAGGGTTTACGGCTCATCCGGGGGCGAACCGACCCCGGAGCCGTTTTCAGCCGGCGTGGGGCACACTTGACGGTCGCCACGGTCGCCACGGTCGCTACGGTCGCTGCACCTTCGCGCCGGCGCGTTGTCCCGGACAGGAAGCGCTGAACGCGCATGGGCCGGCGGATAGAACAGGGCGGCTGCCGCATCGTCGCGGCAGCCGCCCGCCTGAAGGCCACAGGATGCCTCACGGCACCGGGCGGGCAGAACGCGCTACGGCATCCTGCGCGCCGCGAACTCGCCGCCGCCCTGGTGCAGCGTGAACCCCGTTGCCACACCGTCCGTGACAGCGAACTCCAGCTCGATGCCACTGCCCGGCGGTCCCGCGAAGCGGTGACCACCCTGGTAGTACAGCGGCATCGTGCCCTGCCCCGTCGCCTGCGCCATCAGCCGCTCGCCCTGCTCATAGATCGTCACCTGCAGCGGCAGCGCGGGCGCGAGGTCGTAGCTGCCCACGTACTGCGCGCGCTGCTCCGCCGGCAGTGGCTGCTCCTCGACGCGCGGCGGCTCGCGGGCCGGCAATCCCAGCACTGCGCGCGCGATGTCCGACTGCACGCGGCCGGTGCTGGTCGGGCCGTTCGCCAGCACGGCGATCGTCAGGTCCTCGTCCGGATAGTACGACAGGTACGCGCTGAAGCCGTTGATGCCGCCGCTGTGGCCTACCATGCGGTGACCCTCCAGCTCGCCCGGGGCAAGGCCATAGCCGTATTCGACAGTGCTGTCGTTGGACAGGCGCGTGGCCGTCGTCATGCGCCGGTAAGACTCGGCGCTCACGACGTCGCCGCTCACGAGCGCGTCGTTCCAGTGCACGAGGTCGCGCGGCGTGCTGCACAGCGCACCCGCAGCGCCGGGCGGATTCATGCTGAGCGGCGGCGCGTTGACCAGCACGCCGACATCCACCGCGTAACCTTCCGCGCGGTGCGGGATGATCTCGGTGTGCCGGCAGTAGCTCGTCTGCTCCAGGCCGAGCGGCTGCCACTGCGTGCGGGTGAGGTGATCCTCGTACGACTCGTCCGTCACCGCCTCGATGACCATGCCGAGCAGGTAGTAACCGGAGTTGTTGTATGACCACCCTGCACCGGGCACGAACTCGAGCGGGTCGTCCTCGAACATCTCCAGCATCTGCTCGTGCGTCAGGTCCAGCCGGCTCTTCTCCCAGAACTCCTCGCCCAGCCCGGTATAGCTGGGAATGCCGGACGTGTGGTTGAGCAGCTGGTGGATCGTGACGTCACGGCCGGGGCCGTCGTATTCCGGCAGGTACTCGTCGATCGTCGCGTCCAGCTGAATTCTGCCCTCTTCCACCAGCTTCATGACCGCTGCGCTGGTGAACTGCTTGGTCAGCGAGCCGATGCGGAAGACGGTCTCATCGGTGACGGGGACGTCGTGCTCGACATCGGCCAGGCCGTAACCCTTCATCACCAGCGTGTCGCCGCCGCGCACGACGGCGATGCCCATGCCGGGGGTGAGGTCCTCGCGCAGCGCGGCATCCACGATGGAATCGACCGCCGCAACGATGCGCGCGTCGTCGGGACGCTGTGCTGCGACGGGCGCGGCGACGAGGACGAATAGCGGGAGCAGGAGCGGACGTCGCATCGGCCGTTCTCTCGGACACGGGAGCGGGATCAAGCGCGATGGCATGACCATCGGCGAGCGATGGCCCGGTATGCACCGCAGTGACGTTGGAATGCGTCGAATATAGGCCTGTACGTTCGCGGGGCGCCATCGATCGATGTGCCCCGTCGCGCGCGGGTCGGACCTGGTGAGTGGAACCACAGCGGGCCGGCGCCTGCGATCATTCGTATCGCTGGGGCGGGGCACCGAGGACGCACGCGGGTGCATCCTCCGCCGGAATGGTACGCTGGGCCGGCATTTCACGGCACCGATCGATGCCCCTCGCGTGACGTTCCCCTGTCAGGCCGGATAAGCGGCGCAGCGCGCATTGTGCTGCATGCAGCCGGGAGTGTACCCTGTTCAGGAGTTCGCCTCTCGCGCTCAGCACTGTTCGTTTCGCAGTCCAGCCGTTGTTGCTGTCTCTCGCATCACGCATCAGAACGCTGCACCCCGATGCCTGCCTGATGGCGGGAGCAGTCCTCATCTCGTGACGAGGAGGATCCATGTCGCGGCGGCTGGATATTGTCCGACGGCTAACCTGTATCGCGGTGATGCTGACGGCATCGGCATGCGCAGACGACCATGCCCTGACGGCCCCTGACACCCGGGACGAGGTCGACGAGCCGCCGTCCTCCCCGCAGTCGACCGTTGGCCACGGCATCTTCGACGAGCGTGCGCACGCACTCTCTGCCGCCGACTTCACCCTGCTCTCTTCCCCCGAAGAGCTGACGTCCGGTCACTACCGCTTCCGGGCGCTGACCGACGAGGTGCCGGTCCTGGAGCGCGACGACTTCATCGTGCTCGACGATGCCGATGGCACCAAGCAAGTGCGCCGTGTGCTGGGCGCGACGACGCAGGGCGACGAGCTGGTCCTCGAGACGGGGCACGCATACCTGCACGAGATCATTCGCGAAGGCAGCTACACGCTGACGGTACCGCTCGGCGGCCCTGGCGCCGCGCGGTTCAGCAGCCCGGAAGCCGCCACGATTTCCGTCGGTCCGACTCGGGTCGACCTGCCGCCACTGGAGGGAAGCTTCGACGATTACGATGTCTGTGCAGTGCTGCACGACGTGCTCGCGCTGATACCGGGACCGCGCGAGATCGAGGTCTGCGGAAAGTACGTGGAGATGGAAGTCGCCTACGGCGTGTCCGTCGGGATTGCGGGCAGGCTGGACTCGCTGCGCATCCTGGATGGCAACGTCAGGCTGACGGGCGACGCCGACATCGGACTGACCATGGACGCCGGCGGCATCAGCGGCGGGCGGCCGCCGGTCTTCTACCCGTGCAATCGCGGCGCATACCCGGGCTGCCTGAAGACGCCCACGGGTGCCAACCTGATCGATTTCCTTCGGCAATACGCTCCGGCTATTCCTGAGGCCTCGCTCGCCCCGGTCCGGGTCTGTGTGCCGGGCACGCCCGTGCGCACGCGCGCCGGCTACTGGAGCGGGCTGCGCTGGACGCCGCCGGTATTCGTGCGCTGCCGGATCGAGGACATCGGGCAGCTGCCCACGGTCATCCTGCCCTCGCTCGCGGCTGCGTTCACCGAGGTGCGTCCGCGACTGCAGGGTGAGATGACGGTGCGCGCCGTCGGAGATGGCAAGTTCACGCTCGAGGTGCCGATCCCCTCCCTCGCCTACAAGGCGGGATACCAGGTGACCAACGACTTCAAGGCGATGGCCGCGATCGGCGTATTCATCAAGCTCCAGGCGACGCTGAACAACGGTGGTGCGACCGTGAAGCTGATGTTCGACGACACCGGCCGGCTGACGCAGACGTGGTCGGGACAGGCAGGATGGGAGCAGGACTTCGAGCTGGTCGACCGGAACAACCACGCGCAGCTGCTCGATCTGACCAACCCGGACAGCACCGTCATCCGCGTGTCCGCGCCAGTCAAGGTCAAGGTGGAGGCGTGTGTTGCGATCTGGAGCTGTGGCGAACCGGACGAGCCGGGGAAGCCCGACCTGGAAGCGCAGATGACGGTCCTCGACCGGGAGCTGTTCAAAGGCTTCAACCTGGGCGTGGAGGCTGGCGTCGGCGTTTCGATGCTCGAGGACCTGATCTACACGCGCGACCAG